>JAHHUD010000044.1 GCA_020024185.1 Oscillospiraceae bacterium
ACTTTGCTTGATGTTATGAGAAATCACAACTGTAAAAATATTATTTTCTCATCTTCTGCAACTGTTTACGGTGACCCTGCAATTATCCCAATAACAGAAGAATGTCCAAAAGGGGTTTGCACAAATCCTTATGGTTGGACAAAATCTATGCTTGAGCAAATTTTATGTGATATGTATAAAGCTGACAATGATTGGAATATTGTTATTTTGCGTTACTTTAATCCAATAGGCAGCCATGAAAGTGGTAAAATTGGTGAAAATCCAAATGGTATTCCAAACAACCTTATGCCATATATTACACAAGTTGCTGTTGGCAAGCTTGAACAGCTTGGTGTTTTTGGAAATGACTATGACACACATGACGGCACCGGTGTAAGAGATTACATACATGTTGTTGACCTTGCAAAAGGTCATGTTAAAGCATTGGCAAAGCTTGCTAAAAACAGTGGTCTTAATATATACAACCTTGGCACAGGTATCGGATACAGTGTTCTTGATATTGTTAACAGCTTTGAAAAAGCAAATAATGTTAAAGTCCCTTATGTTATAAAAGAACGTCGTGCCGGTGATGTTGCAACTTGTTACTCAAATGCTGATAAAGCTTATAAAGAACTTGGCTGGAAAGCAGAAAAAAATATTGAAGATATGTGTCGTGACTCTTGGCGTTGGCAAAGCAACAATCCAAACGGGTTTGACGATTAATAGATAGGAGAAATAAATGGTAAAACCTATATTAGTTGTTATGGCAGCAGGTATGGGCAGTCGTTATGGTGGTCTTAAACAAATTGACCCTGTTGGTCCTAATGGAGAAATAATTATAGATTATTCTCTGTACGATGCAAAACTTGCTGGATTTGAAACAGTTATTTTTATTATCAAAAAAGAAATTGAAGAAGATTTTAAAAATTCTGTTGGAAATCGTGTAAGCAAATATATGAATGTACAGTATGCTTTTCAAGATATAAATGATATTCCTGAAGGATTTTCTGTTCCAGAAACACGCAAAAAACCATGGGGAACAGCTCATGCTGTATTAAGTGCAAGAAATCTTATCAACGGACCTTTTGTGGCTATTAACGCTGATGATTTCTATGGCAGAGATGCTTTTAAGGTTATCTATGATTATTTGAGCGCAGAACACGATAAAACTCCTTATCCATTTTGTATGGTTGCTTATAATCTTGCAAATACTCTCACTGAAAACGGATATGTTTCAAGAGGTATTTGTGAAGCTGATGAAAAGGGATTTCTTATAAAAGTTACAGAACATACTCAAATTGAAAAAGCAGGGGAAGATGCTATAAGCATAATGGAAAACAAAAATGTAAATCTTTGTGGACATACTCCTGTATCAATGAATATGTGGGGATTTACAAAAGATTTTATTGACGAAGCTTATGCAGGCTTTCCTGAATTTTTAAGCCAAAATCTTGATAAAAACCCAGAAAAATGTGAGTATTTCTTGCCAAGTGTTGTTACTAAACTTATTGAAAATAACAAAGCAACAGTAAAAGTGCTTACATCACAAGATAAATGGTATGGTGTAACATATAAAGAGGATAAACCTATGGTGCAAAAAGCAATGGCTGATATGCATAAAAACAAAACTTATCCTGAAAAATTGTGGAAATAGTTAAAATAATATTTATTTGAATGTGAATATTATCAATAAAGTGTTTCTAAATATTCTATGATTTTTCAATAATACTGTTTATAATCTATTTATCCAATATATTTTTAATATAGATTATAAAATTCTTAATCAATGGTAAAAATTTTTCATTTGCAAATATTCAAGTAAACCATATATTTTTATATATTTTTAGTTTTATACCTATTATAAATCTATCTATTGCAAGTAAACTGTTTCTCTACATATCTAAACTATTGGTCGATTGAGGACAATAATATGGCAATGTTATACTATTTATGCAATATAATCGATATAGGTTACAGGAGGAACGCAAAATGAAAAAAACACTTGGTATATTAATTGCAGAGTTGAGAAAAGAAAAGGGAATAACTCAGATACAGTTGGCAGAACAAATGGGTGTTACAGATAAAGCTGTTTCCAAATGGGAAAGAGATTTGTCTTGTCCAGATATTAAATCCATTCCCAAACTTGCAGAAATTCTTGGAGTATCTGTTGACCAATTAATGCAATGTGAAAAATCGTCATCAACAAATCAAAAAGTTCAGAATACTTTATCTCTTACTTTTAAAGCTATTTCTCTGGCTATGGGAATTGCCGTAACTGTTCTTGGTGTTTTAGGTGAACTAGACTTAAATTCCGGTATGATAATGCTTGGTATCGGTCTTGCAACAATATCTTTATATTTATTGAAAAATAATAATTAAAATAATTTTTACTATTACATATCAGTGGATAATTATATAAAAATTAAAAGTTTATAAAAAGAGAGTATCAAAAACAGATACTCTCTTTTTTATTTTATTAAAATTATAGTCAACAAACAAGTTTTGATAATTTAAAAGAAAAAAAATATCTTCCCAAAAGGGAAGATATTTTGTACACAATTTTAAATGCTAAAAATTAGCCTTCGATTGCGCTTACTGGGCATGAAGCTGCACATGCGCCACAGTCGATACATGTATCTGCATCGATAACGTATGTTGCATCGCCTTCAGAAATTGCGCTTACTGGGCATTCGCCTTCGCATGTACCACATTTAATGCAAGCATCTGTAATTACGTGTGCCATAATAGTCTTACCTCCATATTATTTAGCTAAATAAACTAGTACCACATCTATGTAATACTAAACACTTGTATTATACTATACATACCAGTTTTTTTCAATATAATTTCATACAATTATATTATGAAATTTTTATTAATCTTCTAATGCATACAACTCTTTTTCACATACATTATCGTATGACATATTCTTTTTACCATTTGCTCTTTTTAATACTGTAATTTCTTTAATTGAGAACTCTTTTGGCAATCCTTCTTTATTTTTATCAAGACGAACTTTTACAAACCCTCTAAGCAAGCTTACCTCTGAAACAATACCGTTTCCTTCACAGGTTTTAACCAAACTACCAACCGGTGGAGTTATACTGTTAAGATGTTCATAAGCATCTTGCTCATAACTTAAACAGCACATAAGACGTCCACAACTACCGCTGATTTTGCTTGGATTAAGAGAAAGTCCTTGTTCTTTTGCCATTTTTATACTTACAGGTGTAAAGTCTGATAAAAATCTGGAGCAACAGAATTGTTGTCCACAAACACCAACTCCACCCATCATTTTACTTTCATCACGCACACCAATTTGTCTAAGTTCAATTCTTGTACGGAATATCTGTGCAAGTTCTTTAACAAGTTCACGGAAGTCAACTCGTCCATCAGCTGTAAAATAAAACAAAACTTTACTGCGGTCAAATGTATATTCAACATCAATAAGCTTCATTTCAAGCTTATGCTTTTGTATTTTATCCACACAAATATCAAAAGCCTTCTTTTCATCTTTACGATTTTGTTTCATTTTCTCAATATCTTCCGGTGTTGCAACATGAGAAACTTCTTTAAGTGGATGAATTATTTTATCTGCGTCTTCTTCATGCACTGGCTGAACACAAAGGCCACATTCCATACCACGAGAAGTATCCACTATAACATAATCATCTTTTTTTATATCTAAATCTTTTGGGTCAAAGAAATATACTTTGCCTCCGGTTTTAAAACGGATTCCTACAACTTTTGTCATAAAATCTCCTGTGTAAATTTATTTTTTTGTTGCAATAATAAAATTTTCCATTATAAGCGCAAGGTTTGCATTTGAATCCATTGCGTTTCTTGATTTTGTTATTGCGTTTAAAATATTTATATTATTATCATTTAGATTTTTATTGCAAATATACTCTATATCGTTTAAAAACAATGAAAATTCATCTTTCTTTTTGTTAAAATTAAAAAGAAGTTTAGCAAGAGAATATTGGTCTTGTATTCTTATATATTCTTGTGCTTTTATAGCTTTTTGCAATATTTCCATACGTTTTGGACTTTCAATACAGTTTTTAACCATTCCTATATTGCCGTCATAAATATCTATAAGTGCAGACAGATTTTCATTTTTTTCATCATTAAAATACTGCCTACATTCTTCTTTTGAAGGCTGAGTTAAAGTAAAAATCTGACATCGAGAGCGTATTGTTGACAATATTGCAGAGCTGTCTGTGGAAGTTAAAATATATGTTATATCATCTTTTGGTTCTTCCAAATTTTTAAGCAACGCATTTGCACTGCTTTGGTTGAAATTCTCACAATTTTGTATAATAACAACTCTTTTATCACCAGAAAGGGAAGAAAAGTTTACATTGCTGTTAATATCTCTTATATTTTCAACCTTTATTTGTCCACTTGCCCCAGAGCCTTTTATAATCTGTACCTGAGGATGACTGTCTGTTTCTATAAGATGAAACTCTGACTTGTCCACATTTAATATATCACCTGCTAAAAGTTTTGCAAAAAAGTTTACACCCAATCCCTCTTTTGCAAAAATAAGCACAGCATGACTGAGCCTGGAATTTTTTATTTTTTCTTCCAAGCTCAGTATAGTTTTTGTATTGGCTATAAAGCTTTTAATATACATTATGCTTTTTCAAATCTTTCTACATCAACAACAAAGATTGTTGCACCGCCAACTGTAACTTCCAATGGGAAAGATGTTGTAACACCAATGCCGTATGTTGCTGTTGATGGAACAATTTCTTTTCTTTGTTTGGAATGTTCTTTGATAATTTCAAGAGCACGTTCAACTTTATCTTCCTGTGTACCACACATAAGAGTGATGTTGCCACTCATAAGAAATCCACCTTGTGTTGCAAGCTTTGTTACAGAATATTTTTCTTTTGTTAAAGCTTGTGATACTTCTTGAGAATCTTCTTTGTTTATAATAGCAATAATAAGTTTCATAATTTTTGCCTCCACTAAGAGTTACTGCAAAACATAATATTTAAAAATATTTTGTTTGACATTATAATAACATTTTTTTTATATAATTTCTACTATAAATTTAACTTTCCGATGAAAATTCATCAATAATATGCTGTTTTATTGACAACATTGCATTTTGTGCCATAGACAAACATCTTACACCTTTTTCAATATATATCTTTGCACTTTCAAAGTCTGCGGCACTTTCTCCACAAATTGACACCTTTATACCATGTTTTTTTGCGTTGTTCACTGTCATTTCTATAAGTTTTACAACCGAAGGATGAACCGGATTATAATACATTGCTGCGTTTGTATTTATTCTGTCTGCTGCAAGTGTATATTGTGTTAAGTCATTTGTGCCGATTGAAAAAAAGTTTACCATCTGTGCAAGCTCATCACTTATAAGTGCAGCTGACGGTGTTTCTATCATCACGCCCCAATTTATATTATCTTGTGTAATAATTCCTTGTGCCATTATGCGTGTTTTAACTCTTTCAACCATTGCCATATAATTTGTTATATCCTCTACAACTGATACCATTGGTATCATAACATTGATTTTACCGCAACGGTCAGCACTTACAAGCAGTGCTTCTATCTGTGTTTCAAAAAGTTCCGGCTGTGTATACATTAAACGCACGCCTCTCATACCCAAAGCCGGATTTGGCTCTTTTTCAGATTCTAACCTATCAAGTGGTTTATCTGCACCAATATCAAACGTACGTATAGTTATCTCTTTACCTTTGCACGCTCTTATACATTCTGTGTAAAAACGAATTTGACTTGCCAATGATAAATCCAGATTACAATTCATAAACAAAACTTCACTTCTGACAAGCCCAATTCCTTCTGCACCGTTATTTATTGCAAGTGCAATATCTTTTGGGTCATTACAGTTTGCAAAAATATGTATTTGAGTATTATCCGGAGCATAAACTTTTGTATGTTTAAGTTGATTTGTGAAAGTATCTTCTCTTTTTTCCAAATTCATTCTATGTGTAAAAAGAGCCATTGTACCTTCATTTGGAGTTATAAATACTTCTCCGGTATATCCGTCAATAGCAACAATCTTATCGGTATTAAGTGGATTTAAAACCTCATTATCAACGCAACACACTGATGGTATACCCATTGTACGAGCTATTATATTTGCGTGATTTTGATAAGAACCACCGGCTGTAACAAAGCCTTTTATATATTTTCGTTCCATTGCAGCAAGGTCACTTGGCAAAATTTCGTCTGCAACTATTATAACAGGTTCTGTAAGTTCAAAGCGCTCTCTGTGTTTGCCATCAAGTATATCTATAACTCTTGTAAGTACATCACGGATATCTGTTGTACGCTCGCTTAAATATCCGTCATTTATAGATTTTAAGCGTTCACAATATTCTTCCATTGCAATTTCAACAGCATAAGCAGCCCCACAAGAGTCTTCTATTTTTTCATTTATAAGCCTTTTCATACCTTCATCATCCAACATTACAAGCTGAAAGTTAAGTATATCTCTGTGTGCTCCGTCAGAATTTTTTATAAGTTCACTTAATTCATCTTTTGCAAGAATAACAGCAGCGTTAAAAAGTGCTTTTTCTCTGTGAGGAGCAAGCACAACGCGCTTAAATCCGGCTATACGTCTGTTTACAACCTTAATTTTTGCAACTGCAAGACCATTTGATGCCGGTGTGCCAACATATTTTACCATTTTTATGCTCCTTATATTTTCCATTTTTTGTGTAATTTATATGAGTATTGATTAGTTTCTATACCAATGTTCTTAAAATTGACAAAAACACTCTTTTTACATCAGCTGCCCCAACCGGAGCAAGTAATTTTGATACCGCTGTATTTTCTGTGAGCTGTTCTAGTTTTTCTGTAAAAACATTATCCGGAACTTTGTCAAGATACCATGGCAGATTTTCCAGTGTATATATTACTTCAACCGGCATATTTGCAGCCAGCATAGCACCTTCCAAAACTGCAAGAAACTTATCCATTTTTCTTTTTGGACTGTTTCTGTCAACTTTAAAATATACTTGACCTGCAATCCTAACAGCAGGATGATATTTTTCTACCTTTTTCCACTGCTCCATAAGATAAAATCCAAAGTGGTCATATATTCTTTTAATTTCTCCATTTTTAAAGGCAAAAGCCTTGCCTTCAAGCTTTCCAAAAGCTTTGTAGGTATCCAAATACCCAAGCTGCATATTTCTTTTTGCAATTTTGGGTTTAAACTCTAAAAATGTACCTAAATCATGATAACAACTTACTGATATAACCTTTACATGATTATATTCTTTTGGCAAGTCATGATTAAATCCTATACCGTCAAGGTCGATAGTAACCATAATTTCTGCACCCATTTTGCAAGCAAGATTTGCCGGCATATTATCATAATAACCACCGTCTATATATTTTTCTCCGTCTATTTCTTTCTTCTGTAAAAACGGAAAACAAGCGCCTGAGGCAAGCATATAATCCAACACTTTACCTTTTGGAATATCGTCAATAGTAAGCTCCATTGGTTTTTTTGTATTAAGATTAACTGTTACAAGTCCATATTTACATTTTGCATTTCTTAAGGCGTCTTCGTCCAAAAGCATTGACATCATTTTTTCTAAAGGCTCAACACTTATTCCGCCTTCTTTTGCAAATTTGCGTACAAATTTAAGTGTTTCCAAAGAGAAAATTTTTTCAGGAACATCCATGACATCTTTATCACTTATTGAAAGCCACATAGATTTTGCTTCTTGTAAACGGTCTGTTGCAAGTAAAGCCGCGTTCATACTTCCCACAGAAGTACCTGTTACAATATCGGCTTTATAGCCCAATTCTTCCAAAGCCTCCCAAGCTCCGATTTGGTAAGAACCACGAGAACCTCCACCTGCAAGTACTATTGCTTTTATCATATAAACACCTGCCTTTTTACCTATTTTATTCACGATTTTATATATTTATAATATATCACAAATTTTAATATTTTGATAGCTTTTATTTAGTTAAAAAAATACAATTTTCAAAAACAAAAACTCTGCCTTAAAAAGCAGAGTTTTTATATTTTCTATCTTTGTAAAATTACAACAAAAGCATTTAAAACAACATAAATGTCTGTAATTCCAATTATAAAGCATAGTGGGCGATATATATCTTTTGTTATTGTAAATATCTTGTTTTTGCAAGCCAAAAGCAACAATGGCATTGCAGGCATAAGATATTTGCCCTGTATTCCGTATATTGTTTTATAGCTTAAAGGTGTCCATGTTATAGCAACATACACAACTAAAGCCAAAACCATCAAAAATACTGCAATAAAACTTATTTTTTCTCTTGTTTTAAGCTGATATTTGTCTTCCGGCATACAGCAAGTTGAGATAAATAAAATAGCAAGAATAATAAATATAAATGCATCACTGATATAAATTGAATTATATCCCAACACACCACCGGCAATACTTTTTAGATAATATGCTCCGTTTTCAAAAATAGTGTTGAGTATAAGTTGCAAAGAAACTATTGGATTTTGCAACATAAGTCCAATATTAAAAGTTGCATCTGGGTTGGTCTGCAAAAGTGTTTCTATTGGTGCAGTGTTTGCAAAAGATGTATAAATTATATTAAACACCCATCTGTTTGTTTTATAAAGAACGAACAAAATCAACGCCATAACTGCAACTGCTATAACCACAACATTTACTTTTTTTACCGGTTTTGACTTAATCTTTAAATTAAAGTCAAATTTGCTTTTTCCCAAAAGTAAAATAAGCAAACACATAACACTGTATATAAATTTACTTGGTGCAAGCAAAACACATATTGCCAAAAGCAATACAAGTTGTTTTATTGTGTATTTTTCTTCTTGATTTATAAGCTTTAAAAGGTATGCAACAAATAAAAATCCCAAAGATATAACAAATGTATCACGAGAAAAGCTGTTTGCTATATGCAGTGTTATTGGCAAAAAGCTGAGAACCATAAAGCACTCTTTGCCAACAGGTGTTATTTTTATTGACATATAAACACACAATGCAAAAAACAAAAGATTTAGTAATCTGCCTAAATACATAAGGGGAACATATCCTAAATTAAGCATACGCCCAATATTTATTGCCAATGCTCCAATTGTATAAACACCATTAAAATCATAAACAACCCAGTTTTCACTGCTTGGAACAATAGTATTATTTTTACTTAATTTGAAAAAATTATTGTGTATATATTCGTATGAAAATACTGATGTATATTTATCTTCAAAGATATTGCTATAATCTTCACCACGTTTATATATTGTTTCATTTGCAAGGTCAAGCTCACTATAACCTTCCATTTTATTGGCAAGCTTATATGCACTGTTAATATGTGCTTCTTCATCAGGTGATGAATATGGAGGCAAAATAATTGTCATCAATAAGCTTACGCATAAAAGGCTGATAAAAAATACTGTTTCTTTTTTAAGTTTTAAAATAAAACATACTGTGTATATAATTACTGCTGAAAATACAACTAAAATCCATAAAATATTAAAGAAAGAATATATTGTTTTTGAATTTGCTATATAGCTGATTATTCCAAATGCTATTGAATTGTTTTCTTCACTTTGCCATATTCTCATAAATGCGTTTGGGTTTTCAAACTCTGGAGTTATTTTTAATAAATAATCTTTTTTATCATTACACAAATATGGAGTATCAAAATGTATTGCTGTATATGCGTCATTGAGCATCGTTTCTGTATTCGCTTGTGTTGAGGATAAAACCTGTCCTGTTGATTGGTCTACAAGTTCAACCAATGCACTGCCTTTTTGTGGCTGTCCTGCATTGTGAAAACGAATCTTTACACCATATATATCCCCACTTGCCGAAAATTTTTGAATAACAGTTTCTTTGTGAGAAAGCTCCATAGATGGCTTATCATATATATCATTCACAAAATATCCGCCAGTCTTGCTTGTTGCCGGATTAACAAATGTATTTTTTATAAACATCATTGTTACAGATAGCACAAATATCATTATAGCTATAAACGCTGTATGCTTTGCTATTTTATAAACTGATTTTTTATCCTTCATAAAATCTTCCTTTTTATGTAAATTAAAGTAATTTAATATTAAAATATTCTTTTTACATATTACCATAGATAACCAGCTATTTCAAATACAATAGTTGTAAAAATCCTTGATTATATGTATTATTGTGTGCTAACATATAGTTTGAAATTATATCGTATATGTAGAGGCTTTAAATGAAAAAAATAACTTATTTTTATTTTAAAAACTGTTCTTACTGCAAAAAAGCAGATAAATTTATTGAAGAGCTTTTGCAGGAAAATCCAGATTTTAAAAATATTGAAATCACAAAAATTGAAGAACGTGAAAACCCGGATATTGTGGCAAATTATGACTATTATTATGTACCTTGTTTTTATTTTAACGACACAGAAAAAGTTTTGGAAGGGGATTTGTCAAAATCTGATATTGAAAATATGCTAATAAGAGCCTTGTCTGAGTAGCATATTGTTGTTAAAATATATAAACTATTATAAACAGAGGATATATTATGGTTCGTACTTTGATGATTACAACTGGTGGAACTATAAGCTGTATTTCAACTGAAAACGGGCTTAGACCAGACCTTAAAGGCAAGGATTTGCTTAATTATACTGACTATTCTTGCGATGTTCTTGATTTTAAACTTATTGATTCCAGCATTATGACAGACCCTGAAAGACAGGAAATTGCAAAAGTTATCTGGGAAAACAGAAATAACTATGACAGCTTTGTTATTACCCATGGTACAGACAGCATGGCATACACCGCTGCTTATTTGGCTTGTGCTTTGCAACACTTTGACAAAACAGTTGTACTGACAGGCAGTCAGCTTCCAATAGTTTTTGAAAATACAGACGCAGTGGATAATCTTAATCTTGCTCTTAAAACTGCTCTTACCGGTGGATATTATGGTATTTGTATTGCAATTGGTGGAAGATTATTGCCAGCTGAAAGTGTTACTAAATTTGAAACTGAAGGCTTTGCTGCTTTTGACAATATAAACAAAAACTATCTCACATCACCTATCGAAAAACCTTTTGAAACTGCACATTATCTTGAACCAAAAACAAATATGGTCGGTGTTATCTACATTACTCCAAATTTAAGCCGTGACATTATATTATCTTATGTAACAATGGACGCAGTTTTGGTTTTGCTTTTGGGGGCAGGAGGTATGCCTCAAATTTGCGAAAACGCACTTGAACGCTTGCAAGCTGCAGGAGTTAAAGTTTATATTAAAAGTCAATGTATGTATGGAAAAATTGAAGATATTTATGCTGCACATTCCGGGGTAAAAAAATTTATACCTATAAAGAATGAAAGCGTGGAATATGCTATCTATAAAATAATGTTTGATTTAACAAAATAATTTAAAAAGGACGGCTCAGCCGTCTTTTTTTATAGAATTTTGCATTTAATTTTATATAGTTTTTTCTTTATAATCAAGTTTTCCACATTTCCCCAAGACTAATGTTGAAAACACTGTCAATAATTATAGTTTTCAACATAGTTTTAAACGTATGTTGAAAAGTGCTGTTGAAAGCACAAAATATTGTATTTTTTCTTCAATAAATACTAAATATACACCAAAAATAAGAATAAATCTCTTTTTCTACAATTGTTTTTTGAAGAAAAGAGATTTATAATTGTTGAAAACTTTAAAATTTTGTTGAAAACTTTAAAACTTATATATATTCTATTGTTTTTTCGCAAATTGTGGCAGCCTTATCGCAGTATTCACTTATATCAAAATTTTTAATAACAAGATGTTCAAGTGCTGCCTCATCTGCATTATCACTCATTGCACGGATAATTATAAATGGTATATCATTCTTGCAGGCAATATGTGCGATTGCCGCGCCTTCCATTTCAACACAATCCGGATTGCAGAATTCTTTTATTTTTGCTTTAATTTCTTTTTCGCATATAAAAAGGTCACCTGTGGCAATTTTGCCAACCAATGAGTTTACCTGCACTTGTTCACAAGCTTTCTGTGCTGCTTTTATCAAATTTTCATCTCCAGTATAGCTTTCAAGATATGGATAAGCTTGTTTAATCATGCTGAGCTGTGCATCATGATATGTAACCTCTTTTGACAAAACAACATCTCCAACACCAATTTTTGTTGACATATTGCCTGCAATACCTGAGTTGATGATAGCTTGTATCCCATATTTTGTAATAAGAAGCTGTGTTGCGGCGCCGGCATTAACTTTACCCATGCCACTTTGACAAACAATAACTTTCTTTTCGTGAAGAGTGCCGATATAAACTTCAAGCCCTGCAACTTTTTCTGTTGTAACATTTGAAAGCTTGTTTTTTAAAAGTATAACTTCTTCTGGCATTGCCCCAATTACACCTATTGTATTCATAAAATAAACTCCTGTAATTTTTTTAAATTTTTTTCAAAAAACACTTGATTTTTTGAAAATTTATGGTATATTATTATTACTGCTGTAACGCAGATATAAATTAACTGTAACATTTTAATTGTAACATATATGTTTACAGAGTATCAACAAATTTTTTAAAAAAGTTTAAAAAAAGTGTTGACAAACCAAAAAATGTGTGGTATATTAATTAAGCGTTAAGCGATACATAAGCTGGTGTAGCTCAGTCGGTAGAGCAGCTGATTTGTAATCAGCAGGTCGGGGGTTCAAGTCCGTCCACCAGCTCCAATATGGGAGTGTTCCCGAGTGGCCAAAGGGGGCAGACTGTAAATCTGTTGTCAGTGACTTCGATGGTTCGAATCCATCCGCTCCCACCATTTATTTAACAGATAGACACTAACTTCTAGTTAGTGTTTTTTTATTTTATAAATTTTTACATAATTTATTTTGCATAATAAAACTAGGTTTATGTAAAGATATGTAGACCGGAAAGTTAGTGTTTTTTATTTTATAAATTTTTACATAATTTATTTTGCATAATAAAACTAGGTTTA
>JAHHUD010000045.1 GCA_020024185.1 Oscillospiraceae bacterium
AATAAATATAGAATAAATAAAAGGGGAAAATATGTTTAAAAGTCTACAGATAATAGATGAAAGTATATTGATTTTTGTTAAAGACTATCTAAGATTTGAAATATTAAATCCAATTGTGAAGATATTTACAAGCTTAGGAAATGCGGGAATGTTGTGGATTGTCATAACATTAATTTTGCTTTTATACAAACCAACAAGAAAAATTGGTCTTCAATCAGCATTGGCATTAGTATTTAGTGTTATAATTACAAATCTTACATTAAAATTGATTGTTGCAAGACCAAGACCGTATGTTACAATGATAGATTTTGTGCCATTGTTAAAGTCATCTGACCCAAATTCTTTTCCATCAGGTCATACCAGTACAGCTTTTGCAGCTGGAATAGTTTGGGCAAAATTATTCTCAAAAAAATGGGTAAAAGTAATTGCAGTTACACAAGCAGTGCTTATGGGATTATCAAGAATATATGTTGGAGTACATTATCCAAGCGATGTATTTTTTGGTATGATTGTTGGAACTTGCTGTGCTGTATTTTCATTGGTTATATTTGAAAAATTTTATAAGAACAAAAATAAGTTATAAAATTATAGAGATATTACAAAAAAAGACGACAGAACTTTCTGTCGTCTTTTATAATAATTATTATACTAATATAAGTTTTTCTCCGTCACAGTCAACAGTAAATACTGTGCCACCTTTTGGGTCGGTTGAAATAATCTGTCTAGCAACAAGAGTTTCTACTTTTTGCTGAATAAATCGTTTCAATGGTCTTGCACCATAAATTGGGTCATAACCATTATCAATAATAAATGATTTTGCTTTATCGGTGATAATAAGTCCAAGTTGCTTATCGGATAATCTGTGTTTGAGATTTTCTATAAGAAGGTCAACAACATCACCAATTTCATTTTTACTTAATGGTTTATAGAATACTATTTCATCAAGACGATTTAAAAATTCCGGACGGAAAGAAGTTTTTAATAGATTATTTACACTATCTTTTGCAGATTGAGAAATTTCTCCGTTTTCAATTCCGTCAAGAATAAAGCCAGAACCAAGGTTTGATGTTAAAATTATTATAGTATTTTTAAAATCAACAGTTCTGCCTTGGCTGTCTGTAATTCTGCCATCATCAAGAACTTGTAACAAAACGTTGAAAACATCAGGGTGAGCCTTCTCTATTTCATCAAAAAGAACAACAGAATAAGGTTTTCTTCTTACAGCCTCTGTAAGCTGACCACCCTCCTCATATCCAACATAACCTGGAGGCGCACCAATCAATCTGCTTACAGAATATTTCTCCATATACTCACTCATATCAATACGGATTATATTATTTTCGTCATCAAAAAGACTTTCAGCAAGTGCTTTGGCAAGTTCAGTTTTACCAACACCAGTTGGACCTAAGAATAAGAAAGAACCGATAGGTCTTTTTTCATCTTGAATACCTGCACGAGAACGCAAAATTGCTTCACTAACTTTTGTTACAGCTTCTTCTTGACCAATTACTCGTTTATGGAGAATACCCTCAAGATTAAGCAATTTCTCTCTGTCACTTTCAACAAGCTTTGCAACTGGAATACCAGTCCAACGAGAAATAATTTTGGATATTTCTTCTTCGGTTACTTTATCACGCAAAAGGGAAGTTTCTTTTACTTCTTCTGCAAGTTTTTCTTGCTCTGCTAATTGTTTTTGCAGTTCTGGTAATTTTCCGTATTTTAATTCAGCTGCTTTATTAAGGTCATATTCACGCTCAGCTTTTTCAATTTGAGCATTAACCTGTTCAATATCTTCACGAAGTTTTTGAACTTTAGAAATTGAATTTTTTTCATTATCCCAGCGAGCTTTCATTGCAGAAAACTCATCACGCATTTCAGCAAGTTCTTTTTGTAAAACAACTAATCGTTCTTTTGAAAGATTATCCGTTTCTTTTTTAAGAGCAGCTTCTTCAATTTCAAGTTGCATAATTTTTCTTTGCAAGTCGTCCATTTCAGCAGGTGCAGAATCCATTTCGGTTCTTATCATTGCGCAAGCTTCATCAACAAGGTCGATGGCTTTATCAGGTAAGAATCTATCAGAAATATATCTGTGAGAAAGTGTTGCCGCTGCTATAAGAGAATTATCTTGAATTTTTACACCATGGAAAACTTCGTATTTTTCTTTTAATCCACGCAAGATTGAAATTGTGTCTTCAACAGTTGGCTCATCAACCATAACTGGCTGAAAACGTCTTTCAAGAGCAGGGTCTTTTTCGATATATTTTCTATATTCATCAAGTGTAGTAGCACCGATACAGTGTAATTCACCACGAGCCAGCATTGGTTTTAAGATGTTGCCAGCGTCCATAGCGCCGTCTGTTTTGCCAGCACCTACAATAGTGTGCAATTCATCTATAAATAGTATAATCTGACCTTCACTTTTCTTGACTTCGGCAAGTACGCTTTTAAGTCTTTCCTCAAATTCACCACGATATTTTGCACCGGCTACAAGAGCGCCCATATCAAGACTGAATATTTTATGGTCTTTAAGATTTACAGGTACATCACCACGTACAATACGCAATGCCAAGCCTTCGGCGATAGCAGTTTTACCAACACCAGGTTCACCTATAAGGACAGGGTTATTTTTGGTTTTACGAGAAAGAATACGAACAACATTTCTTATTTCGCTGTCACGACCGATAACAGGGTCAAGTTTTTGAGCCTTTGCTAAAGCAACAAGGTCTTGACCATATTTTGCAAGTGCATCGTAGGTGCCTTCCGGATTATCGGTTGTAACTCTTGTATTTCCTCTCACTTCTTGGAGAACAGTAAGAAACTTATTTTTATCAATTGCAAAAATTCTGAATAATTCTTTTATATTTCCTTTTGCTGTATCAATTAAGCCAAGCATAAGATGTTCTACGGAAATAAATTCATCTTTCATTCTGTTTGCAATTTGTTCAGCTTGATTAAGGCATTGGTCTGCTTCAGCAGATATATATATTTTATCTGCTTCACGACTTGTTGTAACTTTTGGCAACTGGCTGATTTTTGATGTAAGACTTTGTATAAAATTTGATACATCTATGCCCATTTTTTGAAAAAGCTGTGCATTTAAACTATCTTGTTGTTGCAAAAGAGCAAGCAGAAGATGTTCTGGCTGTAATGTTTGATTTGAGTATTGCGTGGCAATACTTTGTGCATTTTGCAATGCTTCCATAGACTTTTGTGTAAGCTTATTTGTGTTCATTAAAAATCACTCCTTTTATAACTTACTCATAGTATTAGTCATATTATTTATAAAAATTTGTTTTATATTGTTGTTTGCAGATGAAGGAGAAATATTATAACAATTGAAATATTCTTTTAAGCATTTATCTAATAAGTTTATATAACTAGCTATATTTTTGCCATAATCATTGTAATTATTACAGTTATATAATCGGAAAACTCTAGTATATTTTCCACAGCCTAAAGAAACTAAATTTTGATTTATTCCACAGTAAGATATTTCTAATGTGGTCCACAGATAAAAGAAATTGTCAAGAATTTCAAGAAGTTGTTTGTTTTGGCTACGCATAGATACTTTTAACTGACCAAGATAATTTCCTTTTTCAAAAATCTCAACAGAATATTTTACACTTGGGTTGTATTTATACTGCAAGGAGGAACGCATATTTATCATAGAACTGTTTCCCAGCAATTGTACAGCTAGGGAAGAATGACCGTTAAGAAATTCATCCATAGATGTGTATACATCGCTTAACATGGTTTCTGCTGTTGGTACACTTACATGTTCAGCTAATAATCTGTTTATAAGATTTGACCTGCTTGTAGATTGTCTTGCGGCGATAATATCAATCATATTTATTATTTCATCATCTAATACGATACTATATACCGATTTACTCATATTTATATCATCTCCTTACATTTAAAAATTGTACGCCTAATTATATAATTTGTCAATCAAATTATATAAGATTTAAAACAATTTTCACAATTTAAAATAAAAAACCACAGTAAATTAATTTAAATCTACTGTGGTTAATTTTAGAAATTAATTAATTTTGCCTCATCCAGTCTGCTTTTTTATAGTATATAAAGAATGCAATAGAGCTTAAAGCCCAGGTAAGAGGATATACAGCAAATACCATGTTAATACTATGTGTAAGAGGAATTGTTATTGTGAGGAATGTTACACGAACAACACACCAGAAAGCCATCATAACAAACATTGGTATTATTGACCTACCTGCACCACGCATAATTGCAGCTATAGAGTGTGAGTATGCCAAGAGAAAGAAAAATAGTGCAGCGGTTTTGCCTTTGACAATTCCATATTCAATTACTTCTGGGGTAGAGTCAAAAGCAGCAATCATTTGAGGTACAAATATAAATACAATTATGCCAATTGTCTGGGCGAGAATAACTGTGGCAAGTATTCCAAATTTTGCACCTTTCTTTGTTCTTTCATATTGTTTTGCACCGAGATTTTGACTTACAAATGTTGTTAATGCCATAGTGAAGCTTGTTATAGGCAAGAAAGCGAATCCTTCAATTTTACTGTATGCACCACAACCTGCCATAGCCATTGAACCAAAAGCATTTATGTGAGATTGAACAACTAAGTTTGCAAAAGCAGTAATAGAGTTTTGTACACCGGAAGGTAATCCGATGGTGAAAATCTGTTTTAAAATTTTAGGGTCAAAATGTATTTTGCTCAACTGTAATCGATAACAGTCTTTGGTTCTCATTAACTGTATCATACATAGACCTGCACTGACAAACTGAGAAATAACAGTTGCCAAAGCAGCACCGCCAACTCCGGTGTGCATAAAAGCAATAAATACTACGTCTAATATAAGATTTATTACAGAAGAAGCTATCAAATAGTAAAGAGGATGACGACTATCACCAACAGCTTGTAAAATACCTACAAATATATTATACATTATAAAGCCGACACTACCAGCAAAATATACTTTTAGATATGTTACAGATTCTGGCATAACATTTTCAGGTGTTCCCATTAATCTTAATATTTGAGGGGATAACGTCATACCTATTACAGTCATTAAAATACCAGCGACAATGCCAAATGCAACTGTTGTGTGTACAGCAGTATGTACATTTTCTTTATCTTGTGCACCAAAAAATCTTGCAACAATAACGCTTGCGCCGATTGAAATACCACTGAAAAATCCAATCATCATAAAAATAAGACTGCCGGAAGAACTTACAGCAGCCAGAGCATTACTGCCTAAAAAATTACCAACAATCAGAGAGTCAACAGCGTTATACATCTGTTGAAATAAATTGCCAATAAAAATTGGTAATGCAAATAACGTAATTCTTTTCCAAATAGAGCCACTTGTCATTGGCTCAACGGTTTTAACCATACAAATCACCTTCTAAAAAAATTTGCAAAAATTGCTAAATAATAATATACTTTAATATTATATGTATCTGTGTGTAATATCACAAGTACGCACATTGTTTTTAATAAGTGAAAAAGTTTTCACTAATGGAGGATTTATGGATAAAATTCAAGTTACTTGCGAAATGGAAGTTACTTTGAAAATGATTGGAGGTAAGTGTAAACCACTTATACTGCACAGTTTAATAAGAAAAGGCACACAAAGATTCAGTGAGCTTATGCACGAAATTACTCAAGTTTCTCAAAGAACATTAACAAATCAACTCAGAGAATTGGAGCATGATGGGCTTATCACTCGTACTGTTTATGCAGAAGTTCCACCACGAGTGGAATATTCTATTACAGAAAAAGGAAGCTCTTTAAAAAACATATTGCAACTTATGTGTGTGTGGGGAGAAAAAAATATGGATGAACGTTTTGAAATAACAAATCCATTATGCAGAAAAAATTGTGAATAAAATAATAAAATGTTAATCGGCTATTTTAAGCCGATTATTTTTTTTGAATTATATAGTGAAAATTTGTTCACTAAGTAAATATATTTTGCCTTATTGTTTATATTTATTTTAGATGATATAATCGCAGTATACCAATCGCAGTATACTATAAAATGATATTAAAAAGGAGTTGAATATATGCAACAAAGACGCTTTGGTAAAACAAACAGAAATATCACAGAAATCGGTCTTGGTACATGGCAACTTGGAACAAAATGGGGAGAACCATTTAACCATGAAGAAGCTATGAGAATTTTGGAAACAACATACGAAACAGGTATAAATTTTATTGATACAGCAGATATTTATAATGACGGTAATAGCGAAAAGGCTATTGGTGAATTTATAAAAAAATACCCAGACTATTTCTATATAGTTACAAAATGTGGACGTGGATTAAGACCTCATAATGAAGAAGGCTATACAGCACAAAATATGGAAAAATTCATTGATGGAAGTCTTAAAAGAATGGGGCTTGAAAGACTTGATATGGTGCTTTTACATTGCCCTCCTCCTTCTATTTACAAAAATGATGAATTATTTGCAGGAATGGAACGCATAAAGAAATCTGGTAAAATTGCAGATTACGGTGTAAGTATAGAAACAGTTTCAGAAGGCTTACAAGCAATGGAATATCCTATTTCTGCTATGGAAGTAATATTCAATATGTTCCGTTTAAAACCTTTAGAAGAATTATTTCCTGTTGCAAAATCTAAAGATGTGGGAATTATAGCTCGTGTTCCATTGGCAAGTGGATTGCTTACAGGTAAATATACAAAAGATACAAAATTTGGAGAAAATGACCACCGTACATATAATAGAAACGGTGAATCATTTGATAAAGGAGAAACATTTTCCGGTGTAGATTATAGCTTGGGACTTCAGGCAGTTGAAGAACTTAAAAAATTGTTTGGTACTGATGACCTTGTTCCATATGCACTTAAATGGATTTTAATGCATGATGCTGTAAGCACAGTTATACCAGGTGCAAGCCGTAAAGAACAGGTTATTTCAAATGTTCGAGCTTGTGAAATTCCAGAGCTTAGCAAATCACAAATGGACGGTGTTACAGAGATTTATAATAAATATATCCGTAATAGTGTTCATAATCTTTGGTAAAATATTAATAAACAAAAGACAGTCTGTAATATAAACAGACTGTCTTTTTTTATTGAGAATTAATGAAGACATAATAATGTGAAATAAATTTGAAATTTAACAAATAAATATAAAAATAATATATTTTTAATATGAATTATCATATTACACAACTTAATTTGGTGAATATTACAAAAATACCGTTAAATAATTGTTAATAAAATATCAATTAAATTATTGAAATATTGATAAAAGTTTTATATAATAATGTCAGTAAGAATGACAAAAAAATAACAAGTGTGAGATATATGGAAAATAAAAAAATAAAATCTTCAATAAAAGAAAGAAATAGAGAGCGTGTTATAAAATATGCCTTGGAAAGTTTCATAGAGTTTGGAATCGAAAAAACAAAAATTTCAGATATAGCAAAAAAAGCAGAGATTACAGAAAGAAGTGTTTTCAGATACTTTGATACAAAATCAGATTTGGTGTTTGAAGCAGTTTTGCTGTTTTGGAAAAATGTTAAAAATAAAGTTGGAACAAAATACAAGGAGAGTATAGGTGATGATATTTCTGGAATTGAACAGGTTAAAGAAGTTTTGAAAGCATATTCAGAAATTTATTTTACAAATAGACAAGAATTTGTATTTATTCACGAAGCTGAATCATACCTATACCGTGTTGGTAAATCTGAGCTTATAGAAAATAAATATTTATTATCAAATAAAACATCATCAAATCCACTTGAAACTGCAATAAAAAATGGAATTAAAGATGGAACTATAAGACATGATATAGATTTGCAAATACTATATTACAACACATTTGATTCGTTGTTAGGGCTTATTCAAAAAATTTCAGTAAGTGGAAAAACAAATCAAGAATATATAGAAATTGCAAGAAAAAGATTAGAGAACTTTTGTGAAGTAACTGTAAAAGCATATAGTAATAACTAAATTTGTAATTTACACAGCATATATTTTTAAAACACATAAAAAATCAAGATAAAAATATATAAGTTAAATTGTTAAATACTATGTTGTGTTAAATATAAAAATATTTAAGGAGAGTTTATTTTATGGAAATAACAAACCAAAAAGTTGGCAAAGCAGATATATACATAAAATGGATTATGTTTACCGCTGCTATTACTGGTATGGCTATTTTGACGGCATTTTATCCAATTGAAGCTAATATTCCTATGGTAGTTATACCATCAATATTAGTTTTGATACTTGCTAAACCAGTTTTTTTTGAAAAGCTAAAATTAACAACACTGCTTACCATGCGTATTGTTATTGTTTTTGCAGCATTAAATTTCTTTAATCCACAAGTGTATGTTGATGTGATTATGTTAATGCTTATAGTTAATATTTTGGAAGCTACATTTACAGATTTAATACGATATAAAAAGTACTTTAATGCAATATCCGGTTTTGCTGTTGCAGTTGGGGTTATCACACTTAGAGGTGTATGGCAGTTTGATGCTCCGTTTGGAGATTACTATATGGCAAAAGGGGCTGTGCCTGCAATCACTATTATGTATGCAATAGCTTACACACTTTGGAACTGGATTTTTGTTACAAATGAATTTTCTCCAGCAGTTTCTTTGATGCATGTAGGTTTTCTTTTTGCTCCACTGTTTGGCTGTCTGTGTACAATGGGTCTTGGGGCTTATGGTGGCATCGGTATGTGGCTGTTACTAAGAGCAAACTCACTTTCAATAGGTGGTTGGATGCAAATAGGGGCAAAAGACTGGTTTGAAAGAGAATATCATAACGAAAAATTTTCAAAATTTGTTCAGTGGACAAAACAAACACCGGTACAAATTATATGTATGATAATAAATTTGGCACTTATTGGAGCTTGTATTTTCTTGATGATACAAAATGGTGGAATTGTATTTACTTTTTCAAGTTTGACCCCACCAGCGCTATAAGATAAAAAATAATTTTAAGAAATAAAACAAACTGAAAATATTAAAAGAAGTTTGTAATAAGAAAGGTGAAAAATATGAATAAATATGATGTAATTGTCATAGGAGCAGGAAATGGCGGACTTGCTGCCGCTGCAACATTGGCTGAAAAAGGAAAGAGCGTTATCCTTTTTGAAAAGCATAATATTCCAGGTGGATGTGGTACAAGTTTTTGTCGTGGACGTTTTGAATTTGAAATTGCTTTGCACCAACTTTCACATTTGGGTACAAAAGAAAATCCAGGTCAACTAAGAAAACAGTTTGCACGTTATGGGATAGAAGATGAAATAGATTGGATACAGATAAAAGAGCTTTATAGAGTAAACTTCCCAGACGGTACAGGCATAAGCTTGCCATCTGACAGAAAAGAATGTGAAGATTTTCTTTGCAAGGAATTCCCATCAGAAGCACAATCAATAAGAAAATATTTTGAAGTTGTTTATAAATTCTGTGAAGAATCTGCTGATTTTGCGTCAAAAAGTGCAGGAAGTACAGAAGAACCAGGCTCTGTGAAAAAAGCAATAATGAAAGTAGGTTTTCCAAAAAAATATCCTACTTTGGCAAATTATGCAATGAAATCAACACAAGAAGTTCTTGATGAATTTTTCAAAAGTCCAAAATTGCAACTTGCATTGAGTGCTTATTGGTGCTTTATGGGTATGCCACCAACAAGATTTCCATTTGCAATTCTTGCAAAATGTACAAATTTCTATCTTGAAACAAAACCATTTTATCTTCGTGGGACATCGATGATGATGAACCAAGCAATTATGGAAGCAGCACAACGCATGGGTGGTATTGTTAAACTTAATTGTGGAATAACTCGTATAGTTATTGAAAATGGAAAAGCTGTTGGGGTTGTTGACGAACATGGTGTTGAATATCGTGCAAAGAAAATTATTTCAAATATTTCTCCACTTGCTACATACGGAAATCTACTTGCACCAGAAGAAATTCCAGATAGTGCAAGAGAATATCTAAAACCATATACAGTTGGCATATCTGCATTGACTTGCTTTATAGGTCTTGACTGTACACCAGAAGAAATTGGATTTACAACATCATTTACTCTTAATTATGAGAGTTTAGATGCAAATAAAGATTTTGCAGATGCTTATAAATTACTCCCTGAAAATGACCCACTTGTTGCAACCTGCTATACAGTTGATGACCCAAGTGTTTCACCAGAAGGTACAAGTATTATTACTGCAGGTACACTTAAATATAGTACAGAATGGGAAAAACTTACACCAGAACAGTATTATGAAATGAAATATGAAGCAGGCAAACGCATTGTTGCAAGACTTGAGAAAATGTATCCAGGCATCACAGAACATATTGAAGAAATGGAAGTTGCAACTCCTTTGACACATATGCGATATCTTGGACACCCGGGCGGTGCTATATACGGTTATGAACAGGATTTGATGCAGTCTGTGTTCTTCTTCCCATCAGAAAGCAAAATTCCAAATCTTGAGTTTGCAAGTGGTTGGGTTAATGCTTGTGGTTTTGGCCCTAACTATACATACGCAGATACTGTTGCATCAAGAGTTGCTAAGGAGGTTTAAAAAATGGCTAAAAATATTAAAGAAACACTTCTCGGAACCTTGGTTCACGGTGAAGAAATATTGGAAAATATTCGTGTAATGCGAAATGTTTCACTTGATAAAATCACACAAGATGATGTTGCAAAACCATCACAAGCAATACATAAAAAAGAACTTGAACTTGTTGTGAGTAATGTTATAGAAACCGGGAAAAATGCAAAAATAATTCGTTTATCATCAAAAGACGGGTATTTGCCACCATTTGAAGCAGGTCAATATGTAAATATATTTACAACAATAGATGGTGTAAGAACAAGCAGACCATATAGTATATCATCATCTCCAAGACAAAGAGGATATTATGAAATTACTGTTGCAGGTATTCCTGACGGTTTTGTATCAACATATCTTATAGAAAATGCAAAAATTGGTGATACATTTACAGCAAACGGCCCGGCAGGTGTGTTCCGTTATCAACCGGTTTTTCATAGTAAAAAAGCTTTGTTTCTTGCAGGTGGTAGTGGCGTAACTCCGTTTATGAGCATGACAAGAGAAATTATTGAAGCAAATCTTGATAGAGATATTGTTATGCTTTATGGATGCAGAAATCCACAAGTAGCTCTTTTTCATGATGAACTTTCGGCTTATGCACAAAAATATCCAAACTTCAAATATCATCTCATTGTTTCAGATGATACAGCAGAATGGACAGGTGAAAAGGGATTTATGAATGGTGAGCTTATAGCTCGTCTTGTACCAGACTTTATGGAACGCACATCATATATTTGCGGACCACAAGTTATGAACGATTTTTGTAAAAAAGAATTGGAAAATATGGGTGTTCCGGAAAAGAAAATTCGCAGAGAAATGTTTGGCACACGCCGTGATATTCAAAATGAGCCAGGCTGGCCAGCAGAACTTAATGGAAATGAAATATTTAAAATTAAAGTTGGGGATAAAATTATTCCAGCTAAATCAAGTGAATCTATCCTTGTGGCTTTAGAGCGTGCAGGTGTAAGGGTGAATGTTTGCTGTCGTAGTGGTGAATGCAGTCTGTGTCGTGTAAAGCTTGTATCCGGCAATGTATTTTTGGCAAAAGGTATGCTTCGTCGTTATGCAGATGAAAAATATGGTTATATTCACTCATGTAAAGCGTATCCAATAGGTGATGTTGAAATTATGCTTTAATAGAAAGGAGAGTAATTATGGGGTTTTTCTTTCAAGGGTATTCATTACTTACGATTGTCGGAGTGCTTATTTTAATAGTTGCACTTGTAGTGCTAAATGAAATTACAAGACGTAGCAAAGTTTTATCTATAATAATGTACTGTGTTTTGCCAATAGTTCTTGTTGTGCTTATTTCAATGGGTGTTGTTGGCAGTCCATCAAGTAAAACTTGGTTTGGTGTTGTAAAAACATATTCAGCACTTATAGGTGTTATTGGTTTTATGTTAATACGATATACAAAACTTGGAGAAAAAAAGTTTGCATGGTATTTTCCGGTTGCAATATTAGCTATTAATATTATTGAAGCTATGTATCGTGATTATGAAGTTTTTAAAACATTTAAAGAACTTACAGTTGACGAAGCAGGTTTAACAGTTCTTGGTGGACCATGGAATCTTATGAATGCATTGGCAGGTTTATTCTTGCTTTTAACAATGACAGGTTGGGTTGGTATAAAAGTTGCCAATACAAAGTCTCGTGATATGGTTTGGCCAGACCAACTTTGGTTTTGGATTTTAGCTTATGATTTGTGGAATGTGGCTTATTGCTACAATAGTATTTCTACAAGAGCTATGTACGCCGGTGTTGTTCTCATTATAAGTTGTACAGTTGCAGAATTCTTTATCAAGGAAGGCGCATGGCTTCAACATCGTGCACAAACACTTGCAATATTTGGTATGTTCTCTTTAGCTGTGGACTATCAAGCTATGTCGATGTTTAGCATAACAGCGACATATAATCCAACAGCTTGGACAGTTCTCAGTGCAATAGCACTTGTTGTAAATATCGCAGTATTTATTTATGAAATATTGGTTATTAAGAAAACACATAAAAATCCATTAAAAGAAGAAATATACACTGACAGTAAGTTCTATAAGAAAAATCTTGAAGCAAATAACTTGCAGAAAGACTGTGTATAATCTGTCGTAAAATTAAAAAGTCAAACTCAAACATATTATTGTGAGAGTTTGACTTTTTCTTGTTGAATT
>JAHHUD010000046.1 GCA_020024185.1 Oscillospiraceae bacterium
CTATTAAAAATGAGATAATAATACATATTTTATATATTTTTAATATATAATTTAAAATATATAAAACAAAATTTTTATGTTTTTCATAGGGATAACATATCCAATTATACGCAATTTTATATCTTTGGGCAAAAGTAGCAGTTTTAATTATAATTTTGCACAAATTTTATTGTTGATTTTTGTAAAAAAAGTTATTATACTATAAGAGAAATTTGTTTTATAAATTATAACAAATTTAATCATCAAGCATAATATAAGGAGTATTGTTATGAAAAAGATTTACGAAGGTAAAACAAAAGACGTTTACAGCCTTGAAAATGGCAATGTAATGCTTAAATTCAAAGATGACTGTACAGGTAAAGATGGTGTGTTTGATCCAGGTGAAAACACAGTTGGTCTCACTATCGAAGGTATTGGTAAAGCAAACTTACAGACATCTGTTTACTACTTTGAACTTTTGAAAAAAGCTGGTATCAAAACTCATTATGTAAGTGCTGATGTAGAAAACGCAGAAATGGAAGTTCTTCCTGCAACTGTTTTTGGACACGGTCTTGAAGTTATTTGTCGTTTAGTTGCAACAGGTAGCTTTATCCGTAGATACGGTGAATATATGGAAAACGGCACACGTCTTGAAAATGGTTATGTTGAATGTACATTCAAAAATGATGAAAAAGGTGACCCACTTGTTACAAGTGAAGGTCTTGCTGCTTTGGGTGTTATGAGCGAAGAAATGTTTAAAAGCATGAAAGAACAAACACTCAAAATCACAAAAATTGTTGCTGATGACCTTAAAACAATTGGCCTTGATTTGTGGGACATCAAATTTGAATTTGGTTACAATAACGGTGAAGTTATCCTTATTGACGAAATTGCTTCTGGCAATATGCGTGTTTACAAAGGTGACCAAATCGTTGAACCTGTTGAATTAACAAAACTTATCCTTAACAGATAATATAAATTATATATAACAGCACTCTATATGAGTGCTGTTTTTTATATAAAAATGGTTGAAAAATATTTTAGTATAAGTCATATTTTAACTGCACATCAAATTATAAATTTCTTAAAAATATATAACATAATTCAAACTATAAGTGTGCCATTAATTCAAAAAATCAGCTCTAAGGTAGATATATCAAATTAAAAATTAAATATAGAACATATTATTTTTTGTATAATATAATAATATATATTTAATATAATTTAGTACATGTTAGTTATTTACTTTTATCGTAAATATTTTCATTGACTATTTTGTATTTAAATGATAATATTCTATTGGTTTAAATATTTTATTTGTAGGAGGTCATATTTTGACTTTTTTTCTTGAAGTTATTGGCACAATAGCTTTTGCATTTGCTGGTGCTCTTGTTGCAATTGATCATGATTTAGATTTATTTGGTATTATTTGTATGGCTGTTATGACTGCCTGTGGTGGTGGTATGACAAGGGATGTTTTACTTGGTAACACTCCTCCAATGATGTTTCGCAATCCAATATATGTAATAATGGCTGTTATAGTTGCCTTTATTGTTGCAGCTATTTACAGTAGCTTTAACAGGTATAAATTTAAGAAAAATATTCTTGATATTGTAAATGTTCTTGACGCAATCGGGCTTGCTATTTTTACCATTGTAGGTATGGATTTAGCTATATCTCTTGGATATAACCATATTTTTCTTGTTTGTTCAATGGGAGTTGTTACTGCTGTCGGTGGTGGTCTTATCCGTGATATTATGGTTAATAGAAAACCTGTTATTCTTACAAAAGAAGTCTATGCAATTGCTTCATTAATCGGAAGTATTATATATTTCTACTCCACACAATTTACATCTTCCATTATAGCTTCCACTATTTCTATGATTATTATTTTTGGGCTTAGAATGTGGACTATTATAAAAGACATAAATTTGCCAATAGTAGAAAAAAATTAAAATACAAAAAGGACACAGAGATTCTGTGTCCTTTTATTATTGAAAAATTATATTTATTTTTTCATTCTTTCAATTATTTCATTTGCTTTTTGATAAATTTCATTTGCAGGAGTTCCAATAAAGAAATTTCCATCTTCGTATAAAATCTTACCGTTTACCATTGTCATTTTTACATTTTGCTTACTTCCACTATAAACAATATTTTTGATTATATTGTTTATTGGTTGCATATTTGGCCATTGTAAATCTATCATTATAAGGTCAGCAAATTTTCCTTCTGCAAGAATATCTGCATCTTTTAATCCCATTGCATGTGCACCTTCAACTGTTGCCATTTTAAGCACTTGGTCTGCACTTACTGCTGATGCATTATTTCCTTTTACTTTCGCCAAACCTGTTGTCAAAAACATTTCTCTAAACATATCAAGACAGTTATTGCTTGATGGTCCATCTGTACCAATTGCAATATGAATACCTGCTTTTAACATATCGTCAATTCTCGCTATTCCACTTGCAAGTTTTAAATTTGACGCTGGATTAGTTACTGCATAAATACCTTTTTTAGCCATAATTTCGATATCTTCATCAGTCATATGTATGCAGTGATAATATGAACCACCATAGTCAAACATTCCAAGTTTATCAAATAATACTGTTGGAGTAACTCCGTATCTTTCTATACAACCTTCAACTTCAGATTTACTTTCTGAGCTGTGTGCACAAATTGGAGCTTTATATTTATGAGCCAAAGCTGCCAATTTCTCAAGATTTTCTTTGCTATTTGTATATTCTGCGTGAAAACCAAGTTGAAAAGTAACCAAATCTTCTGGATTATTGTATTCATTATACCATCTTTCCATATCTTCAAATGATTGTGAAAAGTTATTAAGTCCCCCAACCATAACTGTTCTATAACCACAATCTCTGGAGGCTTTTGCGATTGTATCTGGTGTAAGATACATATCAAAATTTGCTGTTATACCACTTGTAAGATACTCCATAATTGCAAGTTTTGACAAATGATAAATATCATCTGGGGTAAGCTTTGCTTCCATAGGAAATACTTGTTCATTAAGCCATTCCAAAAGTGGCAAATCATCAGCATAAGAGCGCAAAAAAGTCATCGCAGAATGTGTGTGTGCATTCTTAAATCCCGGCATGATAACATTGCCTTGTGCGTCAATATCTCTGTTCCAAATTTCTTTAGGCGCATTTTTGTTATCGCCAACATAAGATATTCTATTATTTTTTACATGAATTTCTCCAAGAAAAATATCTCTATTTTCCTCCATAGTTATAATCCTTGCATTATAAATACGAATATTCATATAGTCACCTCTTTGTATTTTAATATAATTTTAAAATAGTCTATTTACACATAGAGACGAATACATTTGCCATTACGACACTTGTATTTCGTCTCTAATTTTATAATATATTATCGTTTACCTTTGTCATAAATTTCGCCAAGAGATTTTGGTGCATCATTGTGTTTTGAGAAGAAAACAAGCAATAACAAAGTTAATACATAAGGTAAAACCATTATTAAGTCAGAATAGCTACTTGGAAGTCCAGCTGCCTTTACAAGCTGATATCCTGCTGAATTTGCAAATCCAAATAAAATACAAGCAGCTAATGTTGGAATTATCTTCCAGTTACCAAAGATAAGTGCTGCAATTGAAAGGTATCCATATCCTACATATATTGCAGATGAATATTTTGCAGAGATTGAATATGCAAAGCACATACCAGCAAGACCAGATAAAGCACCTGACACCATAACTGCTGTAAAACGAATTTTTGCAACATCTATGCCAGCTGCATCAACAGCGTGTGGATTATCACCACATGCACGAAGGTGCATACCATACTTTGTTTTATATAATACATACCATGCAATAATTGCAACAATTATGATTATAATTTCAAATGGATAAATATCTTTAAATACTGCTCCAACAATTGGAATTTCGCTTAAAACAGGAATAGTCCATCTTTCAGAAACACCAAGTTCAAATTTATCTGATGGTGCTCCAAAAGCAATTCTATTAACAATTTTTGTAAGAAAAACCGTAAGCGCCATAGCAAGTATATTAATAACAACACCGCTTATAACTTGATTTGCTTTAAATTTTACGCATAGCAAAGCATGTAACATTGAATATAACATACCGCCTATCATTGCAAAAAATATTGCAGCATAATACGGAATTGAAGAATTTGCACCAAATGATTGCATAAGAAATACTGCAGCTAATGCACCCACAAAAGCGCCTGCACCCTGCAAACCTTCCAATGCAAGATTTATGATACCACTTCTTTCACTATATATACCACCAATAGCCATAATGAACAGTGGCAAAGCGAAGGATAAGCCATCAATGATTATTTTATCTAACATTATTTTTTTACCTCCGCATTTTTTTCTTTTTCAATTTCTTTAATCTGCTCTTTTGTTGTTTTAACTTTATATTGAATATACGCACTACAAGCACTAAACAAAAGAATAAGTCCGGTAATAACAGACGCAATTTCTGCATCAAGTCCAGCAGAAGAGCTCATATAAGTTCTACCTTTACCTATAACTGAAATAAGGAATGAAGAGAACAAAATACCAACCGGATTAGAGTTTCCTAGCAATGATACCGCAATTGCATCAAAACCAGTCGCTGAAAGAACTTTTGGTTGAATTGATGAAAAATATCCCATATAGTATGTTGCACCTGCAAGACCAGCTAAAGCACCTGAAATTAACATTGCAATAATCATATTTTTGCCAACATTTATACCTGCATAAGCTGCAGCTTTTCTATTATTACCAATAGCTTTAATCTCATAACCAAATGTTGTTCTGTTTAAAATAAATTTAATTACAAACGCTGTAATAATAGCAAGAATTATACCAAGAGGTATATCAAATTTATACCCTGCAATTTGAGTGTTCATAAGTGTAAGTCTTGAAGCATCACTTATGTTTTTAGATTGTCTTGAAACAGGGTCTATATATTTTGTATTTATAAGAAATGCCACAACATACTGTATAATATAGTTTGTCATGATAGAGGAAACAACCTCATTTATATTAAACCTATATTTAAGCCATCCTATAAATGCACCAACAATACCACCAACAATTATTGCAATTACAATAACAAGTGGTTTTGCAATAACTGAAGAAAGACCACTATATCCAACTAAAACACTGGATATAAAACCGGCAGCAAGCATTTGACCAGATACACCAATATTAAAAAGTCCTGCTTTTAATGCAACTGCAACTGCCAAAGATGCAAAAATCATTGGAGTCCAATAGTTTAAAAAGCTGAACAGGTCTGTCAACATACTTTTACCACCTGCATATTTTGGTTTTAACCAAATACCAGAACCTTGCAAAAGATTTACATATGCAGAGATAGGATTTTTACCTAGTATAGCTATTACGATAGCACCAACAATAAGACTTAGCACAATAGCAAATACTGGAATTGTAAAACTCTGATATTTTTCATTTCCAAGTAATTTTGCAAAGAACTTAGAAATTGGATTAACTTTGCGTTTCATCTATTCTGTTACCCCCATCATAAACTGTCCCACTTCTTCTACTGAAAGTGATTTTGCATCTGCAACTTTAAGAATTTCACCATTATATATAACAGCAATAGTGTCTGCAAGTGCCATAACCTCATCAAGTTCAAGGGAAATGAGCAAGATTGCTCTGCCTTTATCCCTTTCTGCTATAATTTGATTATGGATATTTTCAATAGCACCGATATCAAGGCCACGAGTTGGCTGTACAAAAATTGTAAGTGAAGAATTTTGTTCAACTTCACGTGCAATTATAGCTTTTTGCTGGTTACCACCACTCATTGAACGCACAATTGTTTTTGTGCCTTGACCACTTCTAATATCGTATTCTTGTATAAGTTTTTCACCAAATTCTTCAAATTTCTTATGATTTATAATTCCCTTTGAGGAAAATGGTGCCTGATTATAATTTTTAAGAGCAAGGTTATCGCTTAATGAAAAGTCAAGCACAAGACCATAAGTTTGTCTATCTTCCGGGATATAAGAAATACCGGCATTTATATGCTCTCTTATAGTATCATGTGTTATTTCTTTTCCGTTTAAAATAACTTTGCCTGATGATATAGGAACAAGGCCTGTAATTGCATCTGCAATTTCAATCTGTCCATTACCTGAAACACCTGCAATAGCAAGTATTTCACCACTACGCACAGAAAAAGATGCATTTTTTACGACCTCAAATTTATTTTCGTCTTTAACTGTAATATTTTCAACAGAGAGAACTACATCTCCATAATTAGCAGGAGTTTTGTCTATTTCAAAAGAAACTTCACGACCAACCATTTTATTTGCCATTTCTTTTGTTGATGTTGTTGCAACATCAAGAACATCAATAAGTTTTCCTCTGTTTAAGATTGCACAACGGTCTGCAATTTGTTTAATTTCTTCAAGTTTATGAGTTATCAAAATTATTGTTTTTCCCGCTGCTTTAAGCCCTCTTATAATCTCCAACAAAAACTCAATTTCTTGTGGAGTAAGCACGGCTGTAGGTTCATCAAAAATAAGAATTTCTGCTTCACGATATAGCATTTTAAGTATTTCAACACGTTGTTGTATAGAAACATTAGTGTCTTGAATCTTCTTTGTAGGGTCAACTTCAAGACCATATTGTTTTGAAAGTTCTGCAATTTTTTTGTTTGATGATTTTATATCAACATAAGGAATAAAACCTAAGAACTTATTTGTAGGTTCTAACCCCATAATAATATTTTCTGCAATAGTATAATTTGACACCAATTTAAAATGTTGGTGAACCATACCTATATTTAATTCTGTGGCATAGCTAGGAGAAGAAATTTTTTCTTTTTTTCCTCTAACATATATTTCGCCTTCATCTGGCTCATACATACCAAATAGCATACTCATCAACGTGGATTTTCCTGCACCATTTTCACCGAGTAATGCATATACTTCTCCCTTTTTTATTTGTATTGTGACATTATCATTTGCAACAATACCGGGAAATCGTTTTGTAATATTTTTCATCTCTACGATATACTCTGACATTTGTACCTCCAAAAAATCCCCGTTTTAATTTAAGCAATGGAAGAGGGTTTATCCCCCTTCCATTTACTTATTTTATCCCTAAGGGTTAATATATATATTAAAGACCTTTAAATTCTTCTGGTTTTGAACCATTGAAGTTTGATGCTGGAACAATTTCACCAGATTTAACTTTTGCAAAAGCTTCATTAACTTTTGTAATTGTTTCAGCTGAAAGTTGACATCTGCCTTCTTCGCTTACATAGCCTGTTGAATCTGTGTCTGCACCAAGAAGGTAGTTGCCACCTTTGAATGTACCGTCGTTAATTGCATTGAGTTGAAGTTCAACGTTTTTATCCATAATTTTAAGAGCTGATGTAAGGATAATATTTTTATCACCGTTAACACCATCATTAAATTGGTCAACGTCACAACCGATTACAAATACATCTTTTGCTTCTTTAGCTGCTGTAAATACGCCGTTACCTGAACCACCAGCTGCTACAAACATAACATCAACGCCTTCATTGATAAGAGCTTCACCAACTTTTTTACCTGTTGCTTCATCACTGAAGTTACCAACATAGTTACCACCAACGTTTGCACCTGTTACATCTGTACCTGCGTATGAAGCAAGTTCAACAATTTCAGCTTTTGTGTTAAGATTTTTGTTTGCATAGTTAACACCAGATTCAAAACCATATTGATAGTTAACATTTGATGGGAATGCTATACCGTTTACAACTGCAACTTTGCCTGTTTTTGTTTCCAAAGCTGCTGCAACGCCTGCTGCAAAACCACTTTCCTGTTCTTTAAATGTCATAGCATAGATGTTATCAACTGTTGTTTCATTACCTTCTGCATCAACAGGGTTTGCGTCAACAAGAATAAAGTTAACATCTGGGTTTTCTTGAGCAATTGGACCAATACCTGCAAATTGGAAACCACAAGCTACAATTACATCATAATCTGCAACGATATCTGCAACAGCTTGTACAGCTGCAGCAACGTCACCTGTTTCTTCTTTAACTGGTGTAACAGTTGCATCTTTGTGTGCTTCGATAAAAGCAAGAATACCATCATAGTTGTTTTCGTTGAAACTACCGTCATCAACACCTGATGGAGAGCTTACAATAGCGATTTTCAAACCAGCTTCAGTTTGTGTTCCTGAAGTGTTATTATTGCTTTCACCGTTGTTGCTGTTGTTACCACAGCCTACAAACATTGCAGCTGTCATTGCAACAGTCATGATTGCTACTATAAATTTTTTCATAGTAGTAAATCCTCCTTTAAAAATAGAAAATAATTTATATTCAAACATCAAATTAGATGTTTGTGACAATTTATGTAATATTAATCTTCAAAAAGTTTTGCCAGACTTTCTGTATATGGAGCTCTTGCAATACCCTTTTCTGTAATAATACCACTTATAAGTGTATGGTCAGTAACATCAAATGCTGGATTATAGCATTTAACATTTATTGGAGCCATTGGTTTTTCATAGAATTTATCTTTAATTTCACTTTCATCTCTAAGTTCAATTTCTATGTCATCACCTGTTTTACATTTCATATCAATAGTTGATGTTGGACCAAGTACATAAAATGGAATACCATAGTGTTTTGCAAGAATTGCAACACCGCTTGTCCCAATTTTATTTGCAGCGTCACCATTTGCAGCAATACGGTCACAGCCAACAAAGCAAGCTTGTACCCATCCATTTTTCATCACAATACTTGCCATATTATCACAAATAAGTGTTACGTCTACTCCTGCTTTATCGAGTTCATAAGATGTAAGTCTTGCACCTTGTAAAAGTGGTCTTGTTTCATCTGCAAAAACCCTAACATTAACACCTTTTTCTTTTGCAAGTAGCATTGGACCAATTGCGGTACCATATCTTGATGTTGCAAGTGGGCCTGCATTACAGTGTGTAAGAACACCGTCACCTTCCTTGAGAAGAGAAAATCCATATTCAGAAATAGCTTTGCACATTGCTATATCTTCTTGTTGAATTTTAACAGCTTCTTCGCCGATAAGTTTAACAATTTCTGAAATACTCTTGTCTTTATTATCAACCACAAGGTCATCTATTCTATTTAATGCCCAACTAAGATTTACCGCTGTTGGTCTTGAGCTATTTAGATAATCTTTATCTTTTTTAAACTGTGAGTAAAATTCTTCAAAGTTTTCTGCTTTTATTTGCTGACTTAAACAATATATAGAATATCCAGCACAGATACCTATTGCCGGTGCTCCACGAACTGCCAAAGATTTTATTGCATCATACATTTCTTTTGCTGTTGATAATGTAAGTAAAACCAATTCATTTGGAATTTTTCTTTGGTCAATAATAACAACACTCTTGCCATCATCTGAAAGATGAACATTTTCAGCAAGATATTTTTTCTCATTACACATAATTTCACCTGTTAAATGTTATATTAGTTTTTACTAAAATTTAAATCCAGCTTTAAATGCTTTTGAAGAAAAAGCTTTTTCATAATCTTTGAGTTCCCACAATTCAATTTCAGGAAGTTTAATAGCACCTCTATCCAGCAGTTTTAAAGCTGGTTCAAATGGACCGCATCTACTACCTACTATGGTGATTTCATTTACAACAAAATAGCTTAAGTCAATATTTGTTGTACCTTCGTAGGTGCTTTTAAGAACAATTTTCCCGCCTTTACGCACAAGATGCCTTGCTGTTTCAATCCCTGAAGAAGAACCTGTTGCATCGATGACAATTTCATATGTATCGCCTTGATTATGTTTTATATTTGCAAAGCTTGCAAAATTTTTTAATTTATCTTGATGTTTTCCAATAATTGTCAAATCTGCACCAGTAAGAGCTACTACCTGTGCAATCATAAAAGCAAGTCTGCCATCACCAATAACTGCAACATTTGTATCAGGAGAAATATGAATTTGTGATGTGATTTCAAAAGCTGCCGCAAGTGGCTCTGTATAAATAGCTTTTTCAGTTGGCAGAGACTTTGGAACTTCGTGAATGAGATGATTTGCAAGAACAATATATTCTGCAAATGTTCCGTCCAAACCTTCTATACCTATAACTTTTCTATCGATACAATGTTTTTCTCTATTTGTATTGCAGTATATACAATTTCCACAGCCTTCATTAAGTTCTCCAACAACTCTTTTACCTATAAGGCTTTCATCATCAGATTGTTCAACTATACCAACAAATTCATGCCCTAATACACCACGAAAGTTTGGTCTGTATCCTTTTATAATTTCTCTATCAGTATTACATATAGCAGATAAAATTACTTTTATAAGGCTATGCCCTTTTGTAAGCTCTGGTTTTTTATAATTCTCAGTATATACAAGATTTTTTCCGTCAAAATATAAAGCTTTCATATTTATAAAATACTATTTGTTTAAATGTTTATGAATATTAACAATTGATGCTGTAATAAGTTCTTTAAACTGAACTGCAACACGGTCTGTTGTTTCTTTTACTTCTTCATGAGAAAGTGGTTGCTCTTGCATACCAGAACACATATTTGATATGCAGGAAATACCACAAACTTGCATACCCATGTGGTTTGCTGCAACAGCTTCAGCAGCTGTACTCATACCTGCTGCATCAGCGCCGAGAATACGGCACATTTTAACTTCACTTGGAGTTTCAAAGTTAGGTCCTGTAAGTTGGATATATACACCTTCTTGCAATTTGATACCAGTTTCTTTTGCTGTATCACGAATAACTTGTTGCAAATCTTTTTTGTACACATCGCTCATATCTGGAAATCTAACACCAAGTTCATCGATATTTTGTCCAATAAGTGGTGAAGGTACAAAATTCATAATATGGTCTTTAATAAGCATAAAATCGCCTGGTGCGAAATCATAATTTACACCACCAGCTGCGTTTGTAAGAAACAAAACTTTTGCCCCCATAAGTTTCATAAGTCTTGTTGGCAAAACAACATCAGTTATAGGATAACCTTCATAATAATGAACACGGCCCTGCATACACACAACAGGCACATTATTAACATAACCGAAAACAAAACGACCTTTATGTCCTGACACTGTGGAAACCGGAAAACCTTCAATATCGTGATAATCAAGTGTTGCCACAACATCTATGCTATCACCATAGTCACCAAGGCCAGAGCCAAGAACAAGGGCTATTTCTGGTTGAAAGTCAATTTTTTCTTTAACTGATTTATAGCATTTCATAAGTTTTTCATATACAGGATTCATATATTCATCTCCTTATTATTTTAATAATATATTATATTATATAAAACTATCATATGTAATTCAAGTTTTTCAAATAGTTAAGTTATTAACTATTTAAAGTTTAATTAAATATTTAATAAAAAAACTATAATAAAATTTTATAGTATATATAATTATTTATTTACATTATTTAACAGTTTTTTATATGTAAAATCCATGCAAAAAGCTCCCAAAGGCGCTGTTATAACAATTGCAAGAACTGCAATGGATAAAACAAGCTTTCCACAAGGAAGTCCAAGTGTTAATGGAACAGAACCAATTGCGGCTTGTACTGTTGCTTTTGGTAGATATGCAAAAATACAAAAAAGTCTTTCTTTTATATTAAGTGATGTCTTTATCATACATATATACACACCAATTGAACGAATTACCAACGCAATTATAATTATCAATACTGCATCTAATCCGTAAGTCATAGTATATCTTATATCTACACAAGCACCTACAAGTACAAATAAAATAATTTCAGCTGCAATCCATAATTTGCCAAATTTTTGTTGCAGCCTTGATACAACTTCATTATTACTTAACATAGCTAATACCAACGCCATGCTCATGACTGCCAATAGTCCTGATATCGCTATTATATTTTCCAGCCAATTTTCAACTGCAATCAATATAAAGGACACACTCAAAATTATTATTACTTTTTCACTGTTTCTTATATAATTATTTGTTTTATATTTAATCTCAAAAAAGTTATGTAATATATACCCGACAACTAAACCAATAAAAATACCTGATATAATAGAAATTGGTATATTAAATAGTCTTGAAATATTAAAATTTTCTCCTTGAGCAATTCCCAAAAAAGTTGAGAACACAACTATAACAAATACATCGTCCAAAGATGCTCCCGCCAAAATCATTTGCGGAACACCTTTATCTGTTCCATACTTTTCATCTATTAACTGAACCATTCTAGGCACAACAACAGCTGGTGAAACTGCTGCCAAAACTGCACCTAGTACAGCTGATTCAGCAACAGATACATCAAAAAATAACGGAGCAAAAATTATATACGACAATATTTCAAAAGTAGCTGGCACAAAACTCAACATAATAGCCGGTCTGCCTACTTGTTTTAAATCTTTCAAATCAAGAGATAGACCTGCTTTTATAAGAATAATAACAAGTGCCATTTTTCTCAAATCAGCAGATATAT
>JAHHUD010000047.1 GCA_020024185.1 Oscillospiraceae bacterium
TATATATACATTGATATATATATTATAAAAGAATAAATACTAGACAAAATTCTTTTTTATTATATAATATATAATTAATAATATAAAAGAATAATATAAAAGCGAATAATATACGCAAAAACATAAATAAAATATTATAAAAATAGGAGATAAATATATGAGAGAGATTGATGCACAGGATATAACATCTGCTGTTAAAAGACTTTGTATTGAAGCAAATTGTTTTCTTCCACAGGATATTCAAAATAGAATTTGCGAAAGCTGTGAAAAAGAAAAATGGCCACTTGCAAAAAATATATTGGATGTAATAAAAGAAAACTATGAAGTTTCTCTTGAAAAAACAGTGCCAATTTGCCAAGATACAGGCATGGCATGTGTATTTATTGATATTGGGCAAGATGTTCATGTTAAAGGAAATATTGAAGACGCTATAAATGAAGGTGTAAGACAGGGTTATACAGAAGGATTTTTAAGAAAATCTGTTGTAAAAGACCCTCTTGATAGAGTGAATACAAAAGATAATACACCTGCTATGATTTACTATAATATAGTGCCAGGCGATACATTAGATATTACAGTTGCTCCAAAAGGCTTTGGTAGCGAAAATATGAGTCAGATAAAGATGCTCAAACCTTCTGACGGATTGCAAGGTGTTAAAGACTTTATAATAAAATGTGTTGAAGATGCAGGCCCAAACCCATGTCCTCCAATTGTTGTTGGTGTTGGTATAGGTGGCACATTTGATAAAGCTGCATTTCTTGCAAAAAAGGCTTTGCTTAGAAGCACAGATGAAAGAAATGCAAATCCATTTTACGCACAGCTTGAACAAGAAATGCTTGATAAAATCAACAGCTTAGGTATAGGTCCACAAGGTGTTGGAGGACTTACAACAGCACTGTGTGTAAACATAGAAACACTTCCAACACATATAGCAGGTTTGCCAATAGCAGTTAATATTAACTGTCATGTAACACGCCATAAACACGCTAGCTTATAGGAGGATAAAGTTATGACAAAGCATATTACAACTCCATTTACTTATGAAAAAGTAAAGGATTTAAAATGTGGTGATAATGTTCTTATTTCTGGTGTTATTTATACATCACGCGATGCAGCACATAAACGTCTTGTTGAAGCATATGAAAGAGGAGAAGAACTTCCATACGATGTTAAAGATACAATAGTATATTATGTTGGACCGGCACCGGCAAAGCCAAATCAGGTTATTGGTTCAGCAGGGCCTACAACAAGTTATAGAATGGACGCATATTCACCAACAATGATTAAACTTGGTCAAAGAGGTATGATAGGCAAAGGCAAACGCAGCCCAGAAGTTATACAGGCTATGAAAGAAGTTGGTGCTGTATATTTTGGTGCTATTGGTGGAGCTGGAGCTATGCTTGCACAGTGTATAAAAAAAGCAGAAGTTATCGCTTATGATGACCTTGGTGCAGAGGCTCTTCGCCGTCTTGAAGTTGAAAATCTACCTGCATTTGTTATTATTGACAGTGAAGGTAATAATCTTTATGAAATTGGTCGTCAGCAATATCTTGAATTTGCAAATAAATAAAACATACAAACACGCTGATAATTTGGCGTGTTTTTGTTTTGTTAAATATTGTTTATGTATAACAAATGTGATATATTTATATTCACTTACTCACTACAAAATATGAAAAGGAAATAAATTATGTCTAATTTTATATGTCCTGTGTGTTCAGAACCATTGACCATAAAAGATAAAAGTTATATATGCAAAAAAAAACATAGTTTTGATATATCATCAAAAGGATATGTAAATCTGTTGCCAGCAAATAAAAAACATTCATCAAATCCAGGCGATGATAAATTGATGGTTATTGCAAGAAATAATTTTCTTTCTTTAGGCTATTATAGTCATTTAAAAGAAACTTTGGAAAATTTGTGCGAAAAATATTCAAAGAATAATGTTAATATTTTAGACTGTGGTTGTGGAGAAGGTTATTATACACAAGGTGTTTTTGAAAAACTTTCTAACAGTGGCAAAAATGTGCAAATTCAAGGTATAGATATTTCAAAAGATGCAGTAGCTATTGCATCTAAAAGAGTTAAAAACGGGCAATTTGCAGTTGCCTCATCTTTTCATTTACCAGTTGAAAAGAAAAGTATTGATATACTTATAAATTGTTTTTCTCCATTGTGTGTAAAAGAATTTGCAAGAGTTTTAAAGAAAAACGGAATTTTTCTTTATGTTGTTCCTGCTCCAAAACATTTATGGCAATTAAAAGAAGCTTTATATGAAAATCCTTATGAAAACCAATTAAAAGAGGAACAATATGAAGGATTTAAACTTATAGAAACAGTAAAAGCAGAAAAAGAAATATTTATAGACAACAATAAAGATATAAATAATCTATTTACCATGACACCTTATGTTTATAGAAGCCCAAAAGATGCAAGAGAAATTTTACTTAAAGCAGAAAGTTTGTCTGTTAATGCACATTTCATAATTTATGTTTATAAAAAAATATAGAAAAACAAACCTGTGAAATTTTATTATCACAGGTTTGTTTATGTTTATAAGATTTTAATTGTAAATAATTATTTTTAATAATGTGTTGCAAATTCAGTTTTAACTTCTCTATCAAAAAGTGAGAAAAGTGTCTGTTTTGGTTCAGCACCGTTATAAATTATGTTGTAAACTGCTTCAGATATAGGAAGCTCAACATTATATTCTTTGGATAATTTCATTAGAGCTTTAACTGTTGCTGCCCCTTCTGCAAGTTTTTCATAAGGTTCTTTCTTTATAAGACTTTCTCCAAATTTTCTGTTTTGACTGTGGAGAGAAAATAGAGTTGCTTCATAGTCACCAAGATGGCTGAGACCATAAGCAGATAACTCATTGCCACCCATTGCCCGTATAAGTCTTGCAACCTCTCTTGCACCTCTTGCCATAAGAGCACCTTTAAGGCTGGAAAGCTTCATACCGTCAAGCATACCAGCTGCAATACCAATTACATTTTTTGCAGCCGCTCCAATTTCTGTACCGATAATGTCATCACCTATATAAAGGCGAATAAGGTCACTGGAAAAAGCATTTACAACATCAGTTATAACAGCTTTATCAGCACTATCAACAACCATACAGTTTGGTATACCGGACATAAAGTCTTGAACATGACCAGGACCAACCCATACACAAACATTTATATCTTGGTGAATATTTTCTTTTACTATTGTTGAAAGACGTTTTCCAGTGTCAGACTCAATGCCTTTCATACAGAGAATAAAAGTTTTGCCTTTAACATTATATTCGTTTATTTTATGGCAGAAATCACGAAGATTTTGTGCACTTATAGAAATAACAATATAGTTAGAATGAGCCAAAGCTTTTCCAAGGTCTGCCTCTAGTATAAGATTATCCGGTAATTCTAAATAAGAGTTTTTTCTTGTTTGTATAAGTTCCTGAAAATCTTTTGACTGCTCTCTGCCCCATAAAACAACATTATTTTTGCGGGAGTGATAAACTGCCAAAAATGTGCCCCATCTTCCAGAGCCGAGTACTGTAACATTCATAATATATATCCTTTCTTGATTTAAGAAAAAGGGTCATAAATAATTTTTTCACTTGTTGATGAAATATTTTCAGAAAAAGATTGAGTTTCGGACGGACTTTTCGATAAAGAGTTGTTTTCTGAAATGCTGTCTATTTCACTGTTTACAAATGGATATAGTTCACCATTTGTGATAGGAAAATTTTCTTCTACCAAATAAGATTCAAATATAGGTTCTGTTATTCTGTGCGGAATATATCCAATATATGGACGTCTGTCAATTGTATTATACTGATGATTGTCTATATATTCAAGTAAAACAGTAAAACCTTTATGGTTAAGATGTATTCCGTCATTGGAAACATAAGATTTTTCCATATATCCTGTATCTTGATTTTTGAAAACATCAGGATAGTTTAAAAACTTATAACCTTTTTCACGACACATTTGCATTAGAGCAAGGTTAAATTTATCAATAGTTTCCATTTTTATTTTTTTATTTTCTCGCTGTTCACCAACGGGGAGAACAGCAGCGATTATAATATCACAATAAGGATAACTGACTTCTATGGCAGAAACAGCGCTTTCATAAACATTTATAAAATCTTTAATGTCTGCACCAACAGAATTATTTGTGCCAAAGTTTATTATCACTCGTCTAGGTTTTAAAACAGAGACAGCTTTTACAATTGTCATAGGCTGAGTATATTCTGAAAACCACACAAACTGATTTGTTTTTACACCTTGAATACCCATAGATTTTTTACCAAGTACATTTTGTAATGGCAAATATCCAAAAGTTGATAGCCCGTCAGTGTTAGAGTCGCCTATAAAAAGAGTTTGTGATATATATCCATCTGTTTTATTTTCATTATATGGCAATATTACGTCTGTGTATTCTTGTTGTTTTTTTATATATAAATTTTTATTGTAAGAGTAAATATTTTTGATATTATCATTACTTGATGATATAGAAATATTTACATTACTAGAATCATTATCAACTGAAATGTATTGTGTTGAAATATCAACAATATTTGTATTGCTGTATTTGTTTACAAGAGATGCGTTTAATAAAATAAAAATCGATAATATAAAACATAGACACATAGCAAAAAAATTATATTTGCCATAAAACATATATTTCCACCTACTATAAGATATTAATAATATGGGAAATGTCATCAATAAGAGCTATATTTGGATATTGTTCAAGCTCTTGTTTAGAGCCAAACCCATATGTAACACCAATAGCATCAATGCCTATTTTTTTAGCACCGATAAGGTCAAATTTTGTGTCACCAACCATAACTACATCTTTTTTATCTGTATTTAAAGAATTAAGTACAAGATTTATAACATCTTCTTTTTGAGATATTTTTCCATCAAGAGAAGCACCTCCAATGATAGAAAAATATTTATCTATATCAAAGTATTTAAGTATTTTTTCAACAAATACTTGAGGTTTACTGCTTGCAGTACAGAGTATGTATCCATTATTTTGTAAAAATTCAAGAGTTTGTTTTACATTTGGATAAATTTCGTTTTCATAAAGTCCTTTAACAGAAAATCTTTCACGATATTTAACAACTGCATCGGCTGCGTTTTCTTTATCAATAAGTTCTTCAAAACTTTCTAATAGGGGAGGACCGATATATTTTGTAAGACTTTTAAGAGGTTTTTCTATTCCGTAAAAGCTAAGAGCATAATTTATTGATTTACAGATACCTTCCTGAGGGTCTGTAAGTGTTCCGTCAAGGTCAAATAATATTATTTTATACTTCATAAAATTACCTCATTGCATTAAGGTAAAAGAGAAAAATCAACATGAGTATAATCGGTTATATATTGGTTGCAAACTGACTTAAGTTCCTGCTGTTTTGGCTCAGACTTGTCCTGTATACCAACAACATAAAATCCAGCAGATTTTGCAGTTGACGCAGAGTAAAAAGCATCTTCAAAAACGACAACATCATTTGTACTTTTTGCTCCAAGCTTTTCCATACAATATAGAAAAATGTCCGGCTCGTCCTTTTCTTTTCCAAAGTCAGTGCAGTGGCAGGTGAAATCAAAAAATTTGAGTAAGTCAAGCCTTTTAAGAGCCGGTAACATTATATGTTTATGAGTAGAAGAGCATATGCACATTTTTACATTTTCAGATTTAAGCTTTTCCAAAAATTCATAAGATGTTGGTTTTAACTGCAATATATCACGATATTGCTTTGTTGCAAAATCAGATGTCCATTTTTTAAAATAATCTTTATCTATTTTAATATCAAGCTTTCTATTTGCAATAGCAGTAAAATCTTCAACCCAAGTTGCATTATTTAATTGTTTTAGGTCATCTTGTGGCGAAATACCATGTTCTTCAAGAAAACTATTTGAGATATTTCTCCACATAGACATACTGTCAATAATTGTTCCATCAAAATCAAAAATAGCGTATTTCATATAATCTCCTAAAGATATTTTAAATTATATTCTACCACAAAAACTTAATATTATCAATAAAACTAAAAATAAGCCGACATAAAGTCAGCTTATTAATATTACTTTATATTAAAAACAATAGGCTTAACATTTTCATCAAGTTTTTCAAAAACATAGCCTTGTTCCAGTAGGTCTGGAATTATGCGTTTAAGCGCAGCAACAGTTTCTTTTTTTGTTGCAGAGTCATGCATTAAAACAACAGAAGAACTTCTGCCTTTACATCCGTTTACAACCTTATTATATATACTTTCTTCATTATAACTTCTTGTTGCATCATCACTACAAACATTCCAGTCAAAATATTTAAATCCACGTCTAGTCATTTCATCAATAATTTCATGAGCTATTTTTTTGTTGAAATTATTTATACTACCACCAGGAAAACGGAATAAAGACGGACTTTCTCCGGTGATATCTTTTATATAGTTAAAACATACTTCAAAATCAGATAAAAAGTTATCTACACTTTTATATATAGTTTTGTATTCATGACAAGCACTATGTACACCTATTGTGTGTCCACTATCATGTGCACGTTTTAATAATTCTTTATTAGATTCTTTATCGCTGCATACAATGAAAAAAGTTGCTTTTATATTATATTCGTCAAGAATATCCAATATTTCAGCAGTTCTTGCACTTGGACCATCATCAAATGTTAAATAAACAACTTTTTTATCATTTTTATCATTGTCTAACTCGGTTGTTGATTCAATTGTATTTTCTTTATTTGGACTTGAAAAATAAACATCATTGTAGCTTAGCTGATACTTTATCTGTTGTATAGAATTATCGTATTCGCTTAGCTTATTATCTGTCTTGAAAAAACCGGTACAACTATAAATACATGCAACTGCAGCAGCAAGATAAAACCATATACTCGTTTTTCTGAACTTCATAAAAATCACTCTCCTAGGTAATTTATATGCCCTTAACTGTTGTAAAATGTTTTTTTTATGATACAATTATTTAAAGAGTTTTTTGAGGGGTAATGACAATGGATTTATTAAAAAAAAGAATTATAGAAGATGGGATTGTTAGAGAAGGAAATATATTAAAAGTTGATAACTTTTTAAATCATCAGATAGATGTTCAGTTGTTAAACGAAATCGGAAAAGAATTTAAAAAATTATTTGCTGAAAAAGAAATAAATAAAATTCTCACAATAGAAGCTTCAGGTATCGCAATTGCAAGCGTTGCTGCACAGTACTTTGATAATATTCCTGTTGTTTTTGCAAAAAAAGCAAAAAGTAAAAATATAGATGGTGATGTTTATACAAGTTCAGTAAATTCGTTTACATACGGAAAAGAATATACAATTACAGTATCAAAAAAATATCTTAATGAAAATGATAAAGTTTTGATAATTGATGACTTTTTGGCTGTAGGTAAAGCAATGGATGGTTTGCTTGATGTTGTAAGTCAAGCAGGTGCGCAAGTTAGTGGTATTGGTATCGTTATAGAAAAAGGATTTCAACCTGGTGGTGAAAGACTGAGAGAAAAGGGATATAATCTACAAAGTCTTGCAATTGTAGACAGCATGGAAAATTGTGCAATTAAATTTAGAGATTAAAAAAATAAAAACCCCTCTCTTTTGAGAGGGGTTTTGTTTGCAAATTAATCTGTTATTTCTTTTATAACATTTTCGCCGGCTCTTGTTATAATTCTTTTGCTTTTTTTGGCTTTGTTCATTACTTTTTGTGCAGTTTTGTTTTCATTCATATAAACTGCACCAGCAGCAGTTAAAGCTGTTCCAACAGCTACACCAAAAACCATAGATTTTAGCATGTTCATATTATTGTCCATATTATTTACTCCTTATATTTAGACTTGTAATGGATATTATGTGATTGGAAATATAATATATTCATGCAAAATAAAATATTAAAAATGTTTAGCATATATAAAAACTCGGTATATAACATTTATTAAAATGTGAAATATATAAAACATAAATATATATACATATATAATGCTTTACTGTAAATATAGTTTATGGTATAATATAAAATAAGATATTATGTTTAATTACATAGAAAAATAGAGAAAAGAGATAAAATGAAGAATATAAATATTGTTCTGTTACAGCCACAAATACCACAGAATACAGGCAATATAGCAAGAACTTGTGCTGCAACAAATGCAAAACTACATCTTGTTGGTCCTATGGGTTTTGTTATAGAAGATAAAAAGCTCAAACGTGCAGGTCTTGACTATTGGGATAAACTTAGTGTATCATATTACGACAGCACCGAAGATTTTTTTGCAAAAAACTCTGGTGGCAAATTTTATTATTTTACTACAAAAGCTAAAAATAAGTATACAGATATAAGTTATGAAGATAATGTTTACATTGTTTTTGGTAGGGAAGATAAAGGTATAGATGAAGATATTCTATACAACAATCCGGATACATGCGTAAGAATGCCAATGCTTTCAAATATTAGAAGTCTTAATTTGTCAAACACAGTTGCAATTGCAACATACGAAATCTTGAGACAATGGGATTTTGAAGGATTTGAAACACATGGAAACTTGACAAAATATAATTGGGAGTGATACCTTTGAAAATTAAAATTATTACAGACTCAGCATGCGATATACCAGTGTCAGAAAAACTATCAAATGTAGAAATAATGAATTTTCATATTGCTATAAATGGGGAAGACCACGAAGAACGTGTGGATTTTACTATGGAAGAATTTTATGAAATTCTTGAAAAATGTGACCATATTCCTACAACTGCCCATATTACAATGATTGACTTTTATGAAAAATATTGTAAACTGGCTGAAGAAGGTGTTACAGATATTATTCATGTTACAATTAATAGTTTGGGAAGTGCCACATATAACGCAGCAATTATGGGTAAACAAATGTATATGGACGAAAATCCAAACAGCAGTTTAAACATATCTATAATAGATAGCAAAGCGTATTCTATGGCTTACGGATACCATATAATATGTGCAGATAAATTGATTAATGACGGTGCATCAGCATCAGAAGTAATTGAATTTTTACAGAATAAACTTGCAAAAACAGAAATTCTATTGGGAACATATTCATTAAAATTTATGAAAAAGTCTGGCAGAATTTCAGCAGCAGCAGCTTTTGCTGGAGAGCTTATGGGATTTCGTCCTGTAATTTTGATGAAAGACGGAAAAACTGAAGTTATACAGAAAGCAAGAGGAGATAAAATGCTTGCATCTGCTATGGCTGTAAAACTTAAAGAAAGAATCTCAGATGAATTAGAATACTGCGTTGGTTGCACAGATGAGGCAAGTAAAGAGGCAATAAGTGTATGCACAGAAATTCTTGGAAAAGCACCAAAAATGGTTTTTAACCTTGGAAGTGCAGTATCTATAAATGCCGGCCCTCACAGCATAGGTATAGTTTACCTTTGCAAATAAATTTAGTCCTACAGAAGCCTTCAAGCTTTTCTTCTGTCAGTATATAAAGCTTTCAAAACTAAAATCACATGAACGGTTGAAAGCATTGCTTTTGACCGTTTTTTATTTATTAAAAGGAGAATTATATGAAAAATACAAAAGTTATTTCAAGACAGGCTATGATTGCAGCTATATACGCTGTTTTAAGTCTTGTACTTTCAGCAATATCATTTGGACCAGTACAAGTAAGAATAAGTGAAGGACTTACTCTTTTGCCTGTTTTTGCGTTTAGTAATGTATGGGGAGTTACAATTGGTTGTTTTATAACAAACTTGGTTGGTTTCTTTACAGGAGCAAATATTCTTGGGGCTCTTGACATATTTTTTGGAACATTGGCAACATTTGTTGCAGCAATTCTCAGTTACATATTTAGAAATGTAAGATTTAAAAATTTACCTATACTTTCTGTTATACCTCCAATTTTGGTTAATGCTATTGTTATAGGAATGGAGCTTTGTTTACTTATAAATAATGGTGAATTTAGTGCAGTTGTATTTGGTGCACAAGCTTTATCAGTTGGTATTGGTCAGCTTTTAAGCTGTGGAATAATAGGTTTAATTATTGTAAAAACTGTTGACAGTAATAAAAAATTAAAAGATTTTTTATCAGAGTAGGAAAATAAAAATTTAGCTTATATACTTAGAACGGGAATAAAAATGACATATTCACATAAAAGTGAGTATGTCATTTTTGTATATTTATATAATGAGAAAATAAAAAAGCCACGTATAAACCGTGGCTTAAATTATTATAATTATTTAGCGTCAACAGATGCCATGTGTTTGATAAGTTCAAGAACTTTGTTGGAGTAACCTGTTTCGTTGTCATACCAAGAAACAAGTTTAACAAATTGTTCGTTGAGCATGATACCAGCTTGAGCATCAAATACAGATGTGTGTTTTTCACCGTAGAAGTCAGAAGAAACAACTGCTTCGTCACAGTATGCAAGAATACCTTTCATGCTGCCTTCGCTTGCTTTTTTGATAGCTGCACAGATTTCTTCGTATGTTGTTGGTTTAGCAAGTTTAACTGTAAGGTCAACAACAGAAACATCCAATGTTGGAACACGGAAAGCCATACCTGTAAGTTTACCTTTAAGTTCAGGAATAACCAAAGCACAAGCTTTTGCTGCACCTGTTGAAGATGGAATAATGTTGCCTGCTGCTGCACGACCACCTCTCCAGTCTTTTGCAGAAGGACCGTCAACTGTTTTTTGTGTTGCTGTTGTTGAGTGAACAGTTGTCATAAGACCTTCAACGATACCAAATTCATCATTGATAACTTTTGCCAAAGGAGCAAGACAGTTTGTTGTACATGATGCGTTAGAAACAACTGTCATGTCGCTTGTGTATTCTTCATGGTTAACACCACAAACAAATGTTGGTGTTTCTTTATCTTTTGCAGGAGCAGAGATAATAACTTTTTTAGCACCAGCTTTAAGGTGAGCTTGGCATTTTTCTGTTGTTGTGAAAACACCTGTAGATTCTACAACGTAGTCAGCACCAACTTTACCCCAAGGAATTTCTTCTGGGTTTTTGAATGCAAAGAAAGGAATGTTTTTGCCATTGATAACAAGATCTGTTTCTGTAAAATTGATTTCACCATCAAAACGACCATGAACTGTGTCGTATTTTGTCATATATGCTGCGTAATCAGGTGAGATAAATGGGTCATTAACACCAACAATTTCATAAACTTCTGGGTTTGCCATTGCTGCTCTGAAAACGAGACGACCGATACGGCCGAAACCATTAATACCAATTCTAATTGCCATAATAATAGCCTCCTAAATAATATATAATTTTTATTTATTGTCAAAAAAATAACCTTGTATATATGATATACAATTTTGTCTATTAAGTCAATGTTTTGTAGATTTAAATATATTTCTGAAATTTGTATTTTTAAACCATAAAACATTGTTAAATTTAATAACAAGTTTATGATATCACAAAAATTGAATATAGTAAAGTGCAAACAACAAAAATACATAATAATAGCATTTTAGTGAACATTAAATTAATATAAAGCAAATATATTTATAAAAGCTTTACAAATATTTGTATATGTATTATTATTTATAAAGGAATATGTCCGAAAATAATAAAAGTATATTGAGTTGGACATAGTGAAGAGAAAAATATGAGTAGTACAATAGATAACAAAAAAAATGCAAACGAAGATGATGCAAAAATAATTGAATATATGGATATCATAAATTTACAACTGAGAGAACCAACTACAAATATATTTGCATCACTTCCTCTTTTGGCAGAGAATATAAATAAAAATGATACCGAAAAAGCAATGTATACAATTAATAAAGTGTATCAAAAAACATATGATATATTAAAAACTATAAATAACATGTCTATGGCGGCAAAATTATTATCAAAATCTTGTGCTTGTGATGAAATAATTGATTTTACAAGCTTAATAAAAACTGCTTTTTCCTCAGCAGAAATGGTTTTGCCAAAAGAATGTACCATAAACATTGATGCAGAAGAAGGACTATTTATAAAAGGAAATTTGTCAGTATTGTCAATAGGATTATTTAATTTGATATTAAACAGCCTAGATTACAAAAGTGATGAAGATGTAAAAATATCAGTATCTTTAAAGAAAGAAAATGACAGATGTATATTGACATATAAAGATAACTCTATTGGTATAAAAAGTGAAGTTATAAATAACATATATAAGCCATACTTCTCTGCTAATCCATATAATGATGGAGAAATTAGTGAAGGAATGGGACTTGGATTATTTATGTTAGAACAAGGAATAAAACTCTCTAACGGAACTATTTTTTTACAGTCAGAATTTTCAAAAGGTGTGAAATATGTTATTTCAATACCTCAAGTAGGTATTGAAGATAGTGATGTGGTAAGAAGTCAGCCTAAAAATTTTATGCTTAATAAATATAG
>JAHHUD010000048.1 GCA_020024185.1 Oscillospiraceae bacterium
TAAAATTTTATTGACATATACTGTTTTATAAGTGTATTATGGTTTTAAATTAATACTTGAAAACAAAGGGTGATTTTATGGGATTTTGGATTTTTATGATGATTATGAATTTGCTTATTCCAATGTCTATGGTTATATTTGGACTATGTTTCATAAAAAAAGCACCTAAAGAAATAACTAAACATTATGGGTATAGAACAGCGATGTCTGTAAAAAATAAAGATACATGGCAGTTTGCTCATAACTATTGTGGAGAAATTTGGCTTAAGTGGGGATTACTGCTTTTGGGCACATCTATCGTATTGATGATAGTAATGATAAAACAAGATATAGAAACTATAAGCACAGTTAGTGTGGTTATTTGTATTGTACAATTAGTTGTTATGATGTATTCAATTGTTCCAACGGAAAAAGCTTTAAAAAGAACATTTGATGAAAATGGTAATAGAAAATAACTTATTATAATAAAACAATAGTTTATTTTTAATCAACTCATTATAATTTTACGCAAAAAGCATTGTAATTGATATTACAATGCTTTTATATTTGTGTATATAATTTAAAATTAATGAAATGGTCAAAATATAGTGGTGCAAAAAAGCAAATAATATGATATAATAAACTATGATTAAATTAATAATTTGATTAGAAAAAATTAAACTATTATAAAATATTTATGAAAAATCATCAAAACAATTGCAAAAGCTTTTGCATTTATGGTATCATAAAACGAAATATAAAATTATGAATATAATTTATATATATAGGATATAGGGTTTAAAAGGAGAATATGTAATGTTCGGAATTACAAAAGATGTAGGGATTGACCTTGGTACTGCCAATACTTTGGTTTTTATGAAAGGTAAAGGCGTTATAATGAGAGAACCAAGTGTTGTTGCAGTTGATACAAAGAGCGACACTGTTAAATTTGTTGGTAATGAAGCTAAAGAAGTTATCGGTAGAACACCAGGTTCTATTGTTGTTGTTCGTCCATTGAAAGACGGTGTTATTGCAGACTTTGATGTTACAACAAGTATGCTTAGAATTTTTATAAAAAAAGCTTGTGGAACATCTTTGCTTTTTAAACCACGTATTGTTATCTGCATTCCATCAGGTGTTACAGAAGTTGAAAGAAGAGCAGTTAGAGAAGCAAGTATTACAGCTGGTGCAGGTCAGGTTATGATTATAGAAGAACCAATGGCAGCGGCAATCGGTGCAGGTCTTCCAGTTCAAGAAGCAACAGGTAACATGGTTGTTGATATCGGTGGTGGTACAAGTGAAGTTGCAGTAGTTGCACTTAATGGTATTGTTGCATCAAGAAGTGTAAGAACTGGTGGCGATGAATTTGACAGCGCTATTATCGCTTATATTAAAAGAAAATTCAACCTTCTCATTGGTGAGAGAACAGCTGAACAAATCAAAATTGAAGTTGGTACAGCATATGCACTTGATGAAGAAATTACAATGGAAATTAAAGGCAGAAACCTTATTAATGGTTTGCCAAAAAATATAGAAATTACAAGTGAAGATATTAGAGAAGCTTTACAGGAATCTCTCGAAAAAATAATAGAAGCTATCAAAGAAACTTTGGAAAGAACTCCACCAGAACTTGCAGCTGATATTATCGGCAGTGGTATTACTCTTACAGGTGGCGGGGCATTGCTTAGAGGTCTTGACAAACTTATAAATAGAGAAACAGGTATAGACGTTTATATTGCAGAAAATCCACTTGATTGTGTTGCAAACGGCACAGGATATGTTTTGGATCACATGGATATTCTCGGTGATGTTTTGCAAACAGATACAAGAAAAATCTAATAAAGTTAAAAATTTGCAAGCTCTATGAGCTTGCAAATTTAGCATATATAAAAATAAGGAGAAAAGATTTTGTTTAAAAATAATCCTTTCAGAGTTGTTCTTGCGGTAATAATTGTGCTTATAGGTATGTCTATTTATGCAGGTGTTAATGGAAAGTTGACAACATTACCACAAGAAATTATGGGAGCAATGGCGGTTCCATTTAAGCAGGCAACAGCAAAAATTTCTAATAAAGTATCTGTTTTAAAAGATAAATATCTGGATATAGATGAAATTATTGCAGAAAATGAAAAACTTAAACAGCAAAACAAAGAGCTTATGGAAAAACAGGTTGAATATGATAAGTTTAAAATAGAGAATGAACAATATAAAGAATTTTTAAATACACAAAATAACCGTACCGAATTTGAAATTCAACCAGCATCTGTTATTGGTCGAGATGGACAGGATAAATTCTATTCTTTTACAATAGATGCAGGGGAAAAAGATGGTATAAAGGAAAATGATGTTGTTTTATCATCTATGGGAGCAATTGGTATAGTTGTTGAAACAGGATATAATTATGCAAGAGTTGCAACAATACTTAGTCCATCTGTAAATGTGGCATCATTTGTAAGCAGTACAAGAGATACTGGTGTTGTTAACGGAGACAGTTTATATAGCAATCAAGGTAAGACAGTTATAAAATATCTTCCTAAAAACACACAGGCAAAAGTTGGAGATATAATAACTACATCAGGTATGGGAGAGATTTTCCCAAAAGATTTGTTAATTGGAACAATAGAAAGCATAGACAAAGATTCTTCTGGAAATTATAATTATGCAGTTGTAGTTCCTGTTTCAAATATAGCGGAAGTGAAAACAGTATTTGTTATAAAAAATTATCAAGTTCAGGAGTAATAAATGAACAGTAGAAAACTAGCAATAGAAAAAATGGTGAAATATGTGTTGCTTTCGCTATATGCTTTTGTTTTATATATTTTACAAGGAATACCTGGTTTTTTATTTATTTTTGGTATTAAACCTGTATTTTTAGTTCCGTTTTGTATAAATCTTGCAATGCTTGAAGATGAACAATATACAATTATCATATATGTAATTGCAGGAATGTTGTTTGAGCTTTCAGCAGGAAGAATTGTCGGTTTTTACACTATTCCAATTATCATAGCATGTACAATATGTTCAATTGTAGTAAAATTCTTCTTTAAAGCAAATTATAGAAACACTATTGCACTTTCGTTTATATCAACATTTATAATTTTATTAATAGACTTTTTCTTTGGATACATATTATCAGGACATAAAGGGCTGTTAACAATATTTATAAAAGGCGTTTTACTTTCAAGTGCTTACTCAGTATTGTTTTCTATAATACATTATAAAGTTATATATACAATACAAAATAGATTTAAAAGATTTAATGCGAGGTAAATTTTGAAAAAAGAATTTGCAACAAGAATAAAGATACTGTCAATAGTTATAGTGTCTGTTTTTCTTTTGTTTGCCACAAAACTAGTTCAATATCAAATAATAGAGGGAGAAAAACATTTTGAAAACTCTAATACATCTGTTGTTTTTAGACAAGCTTTAGCTGCCTCACGAGGAGATATTGTCGATATAAATGGAACTCCTATTGCGTCAAGTCAAATTATATTTAATGTTGTGTTGAATAAAGCATCATTGAAAAATGAAAACCTTAATGAACGTATATCACAAGTAATACAAATACTTGAAAAAAATGGAGAAAATATTAATGATATTCTTCCTATTGAAAAATCATATCCATATAATTTTATAGAAGAAAAAACAAGTGAAATTGAATGGGTAAGAAAAACACTTGAATTGAATATTTATGCAACATCAAATGATGTTTTGGACAAGTTGACAGAGCGATATTCTCTTGAAGATTATTCTGACGATATGCGTAGAAAAATAGGTGGTGTAAGATACACCATGGAAAGAGAAGGGTATGCACTGAGTTATCCTTTTACCATAGCAGAAGATGTAAGCGAAAAATCAGTTGCGATTATAATTGAAAAATCAAGACAACTTAGCGGTGTTGAAATATATGACACAAGCAAAAGATATTATTCAAATGGTACACTTATACCACATGTTTTGGGAACAGTGGGGCCAATCTATGCAGAAGAGTATGAAGAATTGAAAAAACAAGGCTACAAAATGAACGATACTCTTGGTAAATCAGGACTTGAGAAAGCATATGAAAGTTATTTAAAGGGTTCCGATGGCACTGTACAAATAGAAAGAAATATGTATGGTGAAATTACAGGTAAAGAAGTTATTGTTGAACCAAAAGAAGGTGATACAGTAAAACTTACCATAGACTATGAATTACAAGAAAAAGTAAATCAAATTCTTGCTCATCAAGTTGAAGTGTTGCGTCAAAAAACTGAAACTTGGGGTAAAGAAACAGAAGGTATTTCTGCAGTTGTTATTGATGTGGAAACTGGTGGGATATTAGCAATTTCAAACTATCCAAACTATGACCTTAATCTGTATTCTTCAAACTATTCTGAGTATGCAAATGACCCTATGAAACCTTTGTTTAACAGAGCTTTGCAGGGATTATACAGACCTGGTTCTGTTTATAAATGTGCCGTTGCTATTGCTGCATTACAAGAAGGTATTATCACAGAAGATACTAGAATAAACTGCACCGGTAGATATATGTATTATGCGCCAAGCTATACACCAAGTTGTGCTAATGGTAAAGTTCATGGTAACATAAATGTAAAAGAGGCATTGCAGGTTAGTTGCAATAACTTTTTCTTTGAAGTTGGCAGACAACTTGGAATAGATAAAATGAATGAGATTGCATATCAATTTGGTATGGGTATAAAAACTGGTGTAGAAATTTCCGAACAAAAAGGTGTTCTTTCAAGTCCACAGCATACAGAAAGTCTGGGAGCAACATGGCAGGCAGGTGACGTTATTCAGGCTGCTATAGGGCAGATGAATACTTCGCTTACAACTGTTCAACTTGCAACATATGCTGGAACACTCGCAAATAAAGGAAATAGACTTAATACTCATTTGCTGGACTCTATAATATCTGTTGATGGTGAAGTTGTTTATAAAACACCTATAGATGCAGTTTCAAAATTGCCAGATGCAAATAATTCATATAGTATAGTTGAACAAGGTATGCTTATGGCATCACAACAAGGTGCAGCGAAAATATTTTTGCAAGATATGCCTTATGGTATTGCATCTAAAACCGGTACAGCTCAGGTTGCTGGTAAATATTATAATGCTACAATAATGGCTTATGGACCAACAGAAAAACCTAAACTTGCAATAGGTATCATTGCAGAAAAAGGTGGTAATGGTTATTTTCTTGCAGAAAGTGTAAGAGATATATTTAAAGAATATGACCATCTTACAGAAGTCAGAAAAAATCCAGACTGGAAACAAATACTGGAACAAGAAAAATTGGATGCACAAGCACAGGCACAAGCAGAAATTCAAGCAAAATCATCTACATCAAATATAGGTGAACAATATGTAAGAGAATAATATAATTATAGATTTTAATAATAAAAAACAATAAAAAAATATAATGCAATAATAAATATTTTGTACTTTTGTGTTGTAAAATACTATGATTTTGTGTTATAATCGTATAGAAATACAGAATATTAAATCATAGGTGGAGGAAAAATGGCACAGGTTATAATGATTGCGTCTGGTAAAGGTGGAACAGGCAAAAGTACTGTTGCGTCTTTTCTAGCCTTGGAACTCGCGTTAAAAGGTCATAAGACTTTTTTAACAGAGTTAGATTTAGGATTACGTAGTATAGATGTAATTTCAGGTGTCAGTGATAAAGTTGTATATGATATAAGTGATGTCATGGATGGTACTTGTACAGTAGATAAAGCTGTAATTAATAGTCCTCACTCAGATAATTTGTTTATAATGCCTGCACCGTCAAAAAAAGATGATGTGAATTATAATAATCTTAAAAAAATATTAAATAATATTTATGATGAATATGAATATATTATCATTGATACACCAGCTGGATTAGGCACACCTTTTAGTAGAGCTATCGAATGTGCAGATATGGCTATAATTGTTGCAACAGCAGATGCAGTTAGTGTCAGAGATGCAAGAATAGTATCTGATGAAATATACAATAAGTCGTTGAAAAATATAAGATTGATTATTAATAAGTTTGATAAAAATACATTTAAATATTCTGGATTTAAAGATATGGACCAAGTTGTTGATATATGCTGTGCACAGCTTTTAGGAGTTATACCTTATAATTCTGATATACAAGTTGCAGCTATGGACGGAAAATCTTTGGATAAAGATTGTTTGTCAAAAAAGATTTTTTCTTCTATAGTAGATAGATTGCATGGAGTACATACACCAATTAACATAAAATAGATGGAGGCACAAAATGAATATAGCGATTATTGCTCATGACAAGAAAAAAGAACTTATGGTTCAGTTTTGTATTGCATACAGTGGTATACTTTCAAAACACAATATACTTGCAACAGGTGTTACAGGGAAAATGGTTGCAGAAGCAACAAAATTAAATGTACATCGCTTTTATAGTGGCTCTCAAGGTGGGGACCAACAAATTGCAGCAAGACTGCAATATAATGAAATTGACATGCTTTTATTTTTCAGAGATGCAATTACAGTAAAAGCAACAGAGCCAAGTGATAAGAATTTACTTAGACTTTGTGATGAAAACAATATTCCTGTTGCAACAAATATTGCAACAGCAGAGGTTTTAATTCATGGATTAGAGCGTGGAGACCTTGATTGGCGTAATATTGTTAACCCTAAAAATAATAGATAAATATAATAAAAGAGCATTGATGTCATCAATGCTCTTTTATATATTTAATATTTACTTATTATTTCTCCTATATACACTTGGAGAAACGCCAAAAGTTTTTTTAAACACATTTGAAAAATGATAAGCATTATTAAAACCTGTTTGTAATGCAATATAACTGATATTATGATTGCTTTGGAGTAACATTTTAACAGCTATATCAAGTTTTATTTTAGTTATAAAATCTTTTGTTGAAATTCCAAGAACGGATTTAAAGCACTTATACAAATAACTTTGAGAGATACCATATATTTCACATAAATCTGAAACAGTGACAGATTGATTGTAATTTTCTAGTATATATTTATGACACCCTAAAACAATTTCTTCTTCACTATTAGTTGAATCATTAATAATATTTTCAGATACTTTTTTTTGAATACTGTATGCAATATCGCATAGAATTCCTTTAAGTAATAAATTTACACGATAATAATGACCATAACATTCATTGATAGCTTGCTCACAGATAGAATAAGTGGTTTTCATCATATTATCTGAAATTGAATTAGGAAAAATGATAATATCTTTAATACCAAGCATATTAGAAAAATGTTTTTCCTCTAATGGAGTTGACAACATAAAATTTATAGATACAAATTGGCAATTTTTATTTTCTGATATTTCGGCATGGTATAAAGAGCCCGGAGCAAATAAAATACAATCTCCAGGCTTGGCATAATGAACATTTTTGCCTAAAAAAATATTTCCATATCCTGTTATCATTACAAGAATTTTATACTCATTTAGTATGGATACAGGACTTTTTTTGTTTGTATCTTCATTTAAATATGCGATACTTGTAATATTAAAATTAAATTTTTCCAGATTACGTGAAATAGAATCTTTTGAAAGTATTTTAATTGTTGTCTTCATATTATTATATCCTTTTAAATATATATTATTGTATATTTTATCATATTGTTATTATTTTGTAAAACATTGTAACTATTTTATTATGATTTTTGTATTTTTTGTAGTGATTTAAGTATTGTTAAAAACTTATCAAAATGTAAACTAATAGTAGACAATTAATTAACAGGAGGAAAAACAATGAAAAAAATTACAGCAATTATTCTTACACTTGCTATGGCTCTTTCTATGGTTGCTTGTGGTCCTACAACTTCTACAACTCCTACAACAAAAAATGAAGTTCCAGAAGTTGAAGTTAGCAACACAAAGAAAGCAGATATCGTTATTGTTGGTGCAGGTGCAGCAGGACTTGCAGCAGCAATAGAAGCAGTTGATAATGGTGCAGAAAGTGTTATCATTATTGAAAAAACATCCACAACAGGTGGTTCTCTTAACTTTACAAGTGGTTCTATGTCCGGTGCAGAAACAATTGCACAAGAAATTGATGGAATTAAAGATACAAAAGAATCTTTTGTACAAGATATTCTTAAAAATGGTGCAAATCTTGGTGACGAAGAACTTATCCGTACTTTCGTTGACGAAGATGTTGATGCAATTCAATGGCTTTGGGACCACGGCTTGTCAGACAATAAATTTGGTGTTGACCGTGAAACAGGCACAATGAATGTATTTGCTCCAGAACATGCTTTATATTCTATAAAAAGAACAATTAAACCATCACCAGATGACGCTAAAAAATATAAAAGTGCAGCACACGAAATTCTTGATATAGAAGTTGCAAAACTTGACAAAGTAACAATTGATTTCCAAACAACAGCTGTACAATTACTTAATAATGAAGCAGGTCAGATTCTTTCTGTTCTTGCAGTTGACCAAAATGGTGACAAAGTTCGTTATGATGCAGAAAAAGGTGTTATCATGGCAACAGGTGGTTACTCAGGTAACCAAAAACTTATGGGTGAATTTACAGAAAATGGTTCAAACTATCTTCCAGGTGGTTCAAGTGCAGCAGACGGATATGGTATCTATATGATGCAAAACATCGGTGCATATATCGATGAAGAAAAAATGAGCTATGTTCCAACATTCCCAATGGGTCTTGATACAGGTAATGGTCCTGGTAAAATTGCTTCTACTTACATGTGGAAAACAGGTGGTATTTGTGTAAACCAAGAAGGTAAACGTTTTGTTGATGAAACAGAAGAATCTGTTGAAATTAGAGAAGTAGCTCTTGAAGAACAGACAAATGCTATCCAATATGATATTTTTACAGATAACATAATTAACTCTGCAGTTGAAAATAATGCGTCTGTATTCTGGAATGTATTCTATGCTCCAGGCAAACCATTCAACAAATTTGTTGTAACAGCTTCTTCACTTGAAGAATTAGCTGAAAAACTTGATATGCCAGCTGAAGCTCTTACAGAAACAGTTAAAAAATACAATGAAAATGTAGAATCAAAAACAACAGACGAATTTGGTCGTCAGTTTACAGAAGATTCTCTTGACACATACAATATTGCAATCAATAAAGTTGAAGGCAAAACATATTACGCAGTTCCACTTAAAGCTCTTTGTGTTATGACACTTGGTGGTGTTAAAACAAATAAAGATTGTCAAGTTCTTGACGCAAACAACAATGTAATTCCTGGACTTTATGCAGCAGGTGAAGTTGTTGGTGGTATTTGGGGTAGATTTGTATCTGGTGGTACAGGTGTTATGGGCCCAATCGCATTTGGTAGACTTGCAGCAAGAGCAGCTATGAAAGGCGAAATAGCTTCAGAATACGAAATGCAACCAGCTCAAACAGTTATCAAAGAAGACATGTTTGCAAAAGAAGAAACTGGCTCAACAGAACCACGTTTTGATATGAGCAAAAAACTCAACGATGGTGAGTATGAAGCAACAGTTGATGGTCAAGAAGGCCCAATGGTTGTTAAAACAACAATCAAAGATGGTAAAATCAGCAATGTTGAAGTTGTATCAAACAAAGAAACAGAATCAATTGCAAAAGCTGCACTTGAAGGTATTCCAGGAAAAATTGTATCTGGCAACACTTGTGATGTAGATACAGTTTCCGGTGCAACACTTACATCAAACAGAATTATGGATGCAGTTGCTATTTGTCTTGAAGAAGCTTCAAAATAATAAATAAGCTATAAAATAAATAAAGGTGTAACCATTGTGGTTACACCTTTTATTTTATAAAAAATTATGCAGTTGTTAAAAAATATAGTATAAGTTAATTTAATACCGATAAAAGTATTGTATATGTATAATATATATGATATACTCAAATAGCTACATATTTGTAATTGGTCAAATGTTTTTATTTACTAGTATAATTAGTTTATCAAAACACATAATTTAATTAAAAATTATTTGTAGTATAAATATATCAGGAAGTTAAAGGCTGTTCAATCATGTTATAGTAACTGGTTAAATGGCTTTTTTAGTGTGAGAAAATTTATTTTTTCTTCGGAAGATATTTTATTGTACAATACAATCAGGAGGAATATGTTACAATGTATGATGTGTTAATTATTGGTGCGGGACCAGGCGGTATTTTCGCTGCTTATGAACTTATGAAAAAAAAACCAGAACTTAAAATTGCAATTTTTGAATGTGGAAATGAACTAAGCAAGCGTAAATGTCCTATTGATGGGGATAAAATAAAAAGTTGTATAAGTTGTAAAAGCTGTGGTATTATGAATGGATTTGGTGGAGCAGGTGCTTTTTCTGATGGTAAGTATAATATTACAAATGACTTTGGTGGCACATTATATACTTATATTGGTAAGAAAAAAGCAATTGAGTTGATGGAATATGTTGATAAAATTAACATGGAAAATGGTGGCAAAGGCACTAAAATGTATACAACAGCTGGTACATCATTCAAGAAAAAATGCATGCAAAATAAATTGACATTACTTGATGCATCTGTGAGACATTTGGGTACAGATATTAACTATATTGTTCTTGACAATATTTATAATAAACTGAAAGAAAAAGTTGATTTCTTTTTTAATACACCGGTTAGAAAAATCGAAGTTATAGAAAATGGATATCGCATTATTACAGATAAAGAAGCTTCAGAAGGTAAACAGTGTATTGTTTCAGTTGGTAGAAGTGGCAGCAAGTGGATGGAAACAGTATGTAAAGACCTTGATATTCCAACAAAGTCCAACCGCGTTGACCTTGGGGTAAGAGTTGAAATTCCATCTGCGATTTTTGAACATATTACAGATGAAATGTATGAAAGCAAAATAGTTTATCGTACAGAAAAGTTTGAAGATAAAGTTCGTACTTTCTGTATGAATCCACATGGTATTGTTGTAAGCGAAAATACAAACGGTATTATAACTGTTAACGGGCATAGTTTTGAAGGTGATGATAAGAAAACTGAAAATACAAACTTTGCTTTATTGGTTTCAAAACACTTTTCAGAACCATTTAAAGACAGTAATGAATACGGCGAAAGTATTGCAAGATTATCAAATATGCTTGGTGGAGGCGTAATAGTTCAGAGATTTGGTGATTTGGAAAGAGGAAGAAGAAGCACACAAAGCAGAATAGAAGAAGGTTGTGTACGTCCAACATTGTCAGCAACTCCTGGTGACTTAAGTCTTGTTCTTCCAAAAAGAATTTTGGACGGAATTATAGAAATGATTTATGCACTTGATAAAATTGCTCCCGGTATGGCAAATGATGATACTCTTTTATATGGTGTTGAAGTTAAATTCTATAATATGGAAGTTGAACTTTCAGATAAATTAGAAACAAAATATAAAGGTTTGTATATTATTGGTGATGGTAGTGGTGTTACACATTCATTATCACATGCATCAGCAAGTGGTGTATATGTTGCAAATAATATTATTGATGAATTGGTGTAATAAATATATATAAACGATATAGTATTCCTTATTTATAATAATAAAACATTAGAAAGTAAAGTAAAACTCAGTGGTTTCATTGACCAGTAAAACTATGTAAACTAAAAAGATTAATACTGTCAGGAGAATAGTATTGATGTGAAATATTCATACTCTTTTCATGCGCTAAACGCCATAGAATTAGACTATGGCGTTTTTATTTTAATTAAATGGTGTGCTGATATAATAAAATTTATAACATTATTATATTAGTAGAACAGAACTGTAGTATATCAGTACAAATGTTATAAAAAATTCAAAAAGTAATTAGATGAACATTGAATGTCCGTTTTTATTGTTTTATATAAAATAACATCATTTTATTGATTAATACCACTAAATACTATAAATATGTGATTGTGTGTGCAAACAAATACAAAAGATAAGCCAACAACTGAAAATAAATAAAATATAGATTTAGTTAAAAATAAAAATGAACAGTCCGGAAAAAGAATGGTTATCAGTAAAAAAATGCACTTAAAACAAGAAAAATTGATATGTGTGCTTTTGATATTATTATAAATTCCAAAACAAGAGGCGCATATGCTCGTTCTAAATATACAAAGAATTTAAAAAAATATGAGAAAAACAAGTATAAAGATAAAATACGAGCATTAAATAACATCGATGAAATTGTATAAAACACGTATAACGTAAGAAATGAAGATTCTAAGCATAATAACTTTCCAAGTTATAACAGAGCCCATATCAATATTGAAATAGGTGAAAAACAATATTCAGTGGAAGTTTTAACAGACATATCAAATGATAATAATGAGATGGTTTATGATATAGTTAATATTAAACCAACAGAAATAAAAAGAAGTCCACCCTTTAGGCTACCTAAAAAGGC
>JAHHUD010000049.1 GCA_020024185.1 Oscillospiraceae bacterium
ATTATAATATATAAAAATTATATCTATAATAATGGGAATATAGATACATATAATAAAATATTATTAAAAGTATGGCTAATATTAATTTAAAATGATATAAATGTGTTAAAAATGTACTCAAAAATCTATTAACTAATTTACAAATTGGTTATAAAATATAGTAAAATTTAACTATTGCTATAGCAAGATTTTATATAATCATTTTAGTAGATAATATTGAATTTTGTTAATCACATATATATAATAATATTGTCGTTACTCAATTAAAGATTAAAATAGTATAATTTACCCAAAAGCTTATATTGAGTTATCTATAAATGAAAAAAATTATCAAAAATTTTGCAAAATTATTATAATATATTACTTGTTTTATTTTATTATTGGACTTATAATTAGAATGTTAAAGATATAACATGAAGGAGAATAAAAATGTATATTTCTGAAAGCGTAAAATATATAGGTGTTAATGATCATGATGTTGACTTATTTGAAGGACAGTATGTTGTGCCTAACGGTATGAGTTACAATTCCTATGTTATAATAGATGAAAAAATTGCTATAATGGATACAGTAGACCAAAATTTTGGAGATGAATGGCTTGAAAAATTAGACCAAGAACTTGCTGGGCGTAAACCAGATTATCTTATTATACAGCATATGGAGCCTGACCACTCTTCAAATATAGCTTTATTGATGGGTAAGTATCCAGATACAGTTGTTGTTGCTTCTTCTAAAGCTTTTACTATGATGAAAAATTTTTTTGGAACAGATTATGCAGACAGAAGATTAGTTGTTAAGGAAGGTGATACACTTGATTTGGGTAAACACGTTCTTAACTTTATCGGAGCTCCAATGGTTCACTGGCCAGAAGTTATTTTAACTTATGAATCAACTGAAAAAATACTATTTTCTGCCGATGCATTTGGTAAGTTTGGTGCTTTAGATATTGAAGAAGACTGGGATTGCGAAGCAAGACGTTATTACATTGGTATAGTAGGTAAATATGGTGCACAAGTCCAGGCTTTACTTAAAAAAGCATCTGCTTTAGATATAAAAATTATTTGTTCACTGCATGGTCCGGTGCTAAAAGAAAATCTTGAATACTACTTGAATTTATACAATGTTTGGGCTTCTTATGAACCAGAAAAAAGAGGGACTTTGATAGCCTACGCTTCTATTTATGGACATACAAAAGAAGCAGCAGAATTGCTTGCAGAAAAACTGAGACAAAAAGGTTGTCAAGAAGTATTGCTTAGAGACCTTTGCAGATGTGATATACCTGAAGCTGTTGAAGATGCATTTCAATTTAGTAAAGTTATTTTGGCATCTGTAACATATAATGGAGATATGTTTCCACCAATGAAATCTTTTATAAATCACTTAACAGAGAGAAATTTCCGTTATCGTACAGTTGGATTTATGGAGAATGGTTCTTGGGCATTGACTGCAACAAAATCTATGCAGAAACTGCTTGAAGAATGTAAAGATTTAACTTACTGTGAAAATACAGTTAAAATAATATCTGCACTTAATGATGAAAGCCGAGCACAAATTGAAGCTCTTGCAGAAGAACTGGTAAGTAACTAAAAATACCAATTATATAAAATATATAAGCTCCTGTGGTAGAAATTAAACTATTGCAGGAGCTTTTTGTACAAAAGTATATACATAAATAACTATCTAAAAGTTGTTATAAATAAAATTTAACACAATACTTAAAATTAAAATATTGTTATAAAGATTAAATGTGTATATAATTAAAAAAATTAGATTGTTTAACTAAAAAAACTGACTTCTTGCAATGTAGAGAAGTCAGTTTTTTTGTTTAATTTTCAATGTTTATAGTATAAATAATTTATAATATAAAACAGTATTTTTATTTAAATTTCTTGTTTATTAACCCAATTTCCTATTGTTTCACAGATATCTTTAAGGCAACCATTATCAAGAGGTGAAATTAACCCTGCAGATTTAACCAAATCAACAAATGTTTTTGTACCACCCATTTTTGTGTATTTAAGGTATGTTTCCCATGCAGATTTTTCATCTTTAAGATGTTTTGCAAATATTTGTAAAGCAACTGTTTGCGCCATACAGTAATCTATATAATAGAATGGGTATAAATAAATATGTAATTGTCTTTGCCAACCTGCACCACGACCATAGAAAGGAAGATTGTCAAAGTCCATATATGGACGGAATTCAGTTTCTAATTTTGCCCATGCTTCATTTCTTTGTTCTGGAGTCCAATCAGGATTTGTATAAACAAGTTCTTGGAAATAGTCAACCATTGTACCATATGGTATAAAGAAAAGAGCATCTTCTGCGTGAGAAAGCTGATATTTTGCTGTTTCTTCTTCAAAGAAAAGGTGGTGCCATGGACTTGTCAAGAACTCCATACTCATTGAGTGAACTTCACAACCTTCCATAGAAGGCTCTTGCAAAGAAACAAATGGAATTTCTTTCATTGCAGTATAGAAAGCAAAAGCGTGGCCAGCTTCATGAGTGAGAACATCTACATCACCGGAAGTTCCGTTAAAGTTTGAGAATATAAAAGGACAATTATAATCATGGAAAGATGTGCAATATCCACCCGGAGCTTTGCCTGGCTTAGAAATAACATCAAATAAATCCATATCAAACATAAGCTCAATAAATTCTTTTGTTTCAGGACTCATTTCGCTATACATTTGTTTTGCACAAGCCAAAAGATGTTCCGGTGTGCCATGAGGATTTGCATTTCCGTCTTTAAAGCAGAAAACATCATCATAGAATTTAAGTTTATCAACTTCAATTCTTTGTCTTTGTTTTTCTTTAAGCTGTTTAACAAGAGGAACAAGGTCTTCCAAAACTTGTTTACGATAATTTTTAACATCATCAGGACCATAGCAGTTTCTTTGACGGCGTATATATCCAAGTTCAAGGAAATTATCAAAACCAAGTTCTTGAGCTTGTTTTGTTCTATTTTTAATAAGTTTATCAAAAATTTCATCAAATTCAGCACGGTGGTCATCAAAGAATTTACCTTCAACTTCAAAAGCTGATTTTCTGATATCTCTATCAGGACTTTGTTTGTATTGTCCTAACATTGGCAAAGGCAAATCTTTGCCATCAAAGTGAACTGTTGCACTGGCATACAATTTTTGATACTGAGCTGTTAAAACGTTTTCTTCTTGCATTAAAGGAATTATTTTTGGGTCAAATCCTTTTTGCCCCATTTCTGCATTAATAAATAATACAGAACCTAATTTTTTCTCTATATCTTTACGGAAAGGTGAAGATAAAAGTTCTTTTTCAAATTCTTGTTGCTTTTCTGTGATAACAGGACCTATCTCGTCATAGTATTTTCTTTCTGCGTCATAGAACTCATCACGAGTATCTATTGTGTTTCTTACATGTGCGATAGAAGCAGAAGTATAGAAAGAAGAAACAGCTTTTTCACAGTTTTTTAGAATTTCTATTTGCTTATCAGCACTATCAGCACTTTTTAACGCTTGAGTGTAATCACTGATTTTTTTTAAAAGTTCTTCATGGGAAGGACGGCTGTATGGTATTTCACTAAATTTCAATTTAAATCAACTCCTTTTATAATTTAAAATACAATTTAAGCTTATTATATAAACAAAAGTAAATAGTGTCAAATAAATATACACTCATATTAAGTTTAATCATAAGAAATAGGGCAAAGTTACAAAAAAGTGGATAAATAAACCTTGTAATTGTAATAAATTACAATAGAATGTTACAAAATTTATAAAATAATATTATATCTGTTGATTTTTGAATTAAAATCTCATAAACTAGAATCATATTTTATTTCACGGAGGTAAAAGCAATGAAAAGAATAATCGCTTTTGTTATTGCAGCATGTATGTCAGTATCACTGGTTGCATGTGGTGGCAATAACCAACAGGGTACAACTTCAGATGTACAAACATCTGGCAACGTTAAAAGCGAACTTGTAATAGGTTCTACATCAGATTTGAACGCTGATATGATGACAGGTTGGACTAACCTTTCACCAAACAAACAAATTAAATCATTGATTAATGAAGATGGTGCATCAACAGTTGTATTTACAAAAGATGGTACATTCGAAGTTAACCCATCTGTTACAGAAAAACTTGAAATTATCGAAACTGAAGATGGTACAAAAACATTTAAAATTACTCTTGTAGATGGTCTTAAATGGTCTGACGGCAGCCCAATTACAGCAAAAGATTATGTTTTTGCTACACTTCTCAGTAGTTCACCAGAATTTGGTGCATTGGACGCTGATAACTTCACAGGTCAAGACTATGTAGGTTTTGAAGAATTTAATGAAGGTAAAACAAAAACATTTAAAGGTGTTAACCTTATAGATGAAAAAACATTTTCACTTACAGCTAAAGCAGATAAATTCCCATTCTATTATGAAATAACATTAGCAAGCGTTACACCATACCCAATGAGTGTAATTGCTCCTGAAGTTGAAATTACAGATGACGGAAACGGTGCTACATTAAGTGATAACTTTACAACAGAATTGCTTCAAAAGACAATTAACGACCCAAAAACAGGTTATCGTTATAATCCACAGGTTACATCTGGTCCATATAAATTTGTAAGCTTTGATATTTCAAGCAACCAGGCAATTTTGGAAATTAACGAAAACTTCTGTGGTACATACGATGGCGTTAAACCAAGTATCCAGAAACTTATCTTTAAAAAAGTAACAGACGCAACACAAATGGACGAACTTAAAGCTGGTTCAGTTGGATTGATTTCTGGTGTTTCCGGTGGTACAGCAATCAATGCAGGTCTTGACATTGTTGACCAAGGTGCAGCAGCATATACATCTTATCCACGTGCTGGTTACGGCAAAATTATTTTCGCTTGTAACCATGGCCCAACACAGTTTGAAGCTGTAAGACAGGCAATTGCATATTGTCTTGACCGTGATGAATTTGCAAAAGAATATTCAGGCGGTTTTGCAAAAGTTGTTGATGGTTATTATGGTCTCTCACAATGGGAATACAGAGATAACAAAGATGCAATAGCAGATAAACTTACACACTACACATTAAACCTTGAAAAAGCAGAAGAACTTCTTGTTAATGACGGTTGGACACTTAACAAAGATGGTAAAGAATTTGTTAAAGGTACAGACGATGTTCGTTATAAAAAAGTTGATGGCAAATTAATGCCTCTCGTTATTGAATGGGCAAACACACCAAACAACCCAGTTTCTGACCTTATTTCTCGTAAACTTCCTGAATCAATGGCTAAAGTTGGTATGAAACTTAACGCAACAACAGTTGAATTTGGTGTTCTTATCCAAAATCTTCAACAGACAGGCGGAGAACAGAAATATCATATGTTTAACCTTGCAACAGGTTTTGCAACACAAAGTGCAGTATGGTACTACTACAATAAAGACCTTAAAACATATGGTGGTGCATACAACCAAGCATTTATATCTGATGAGCAATTGCATAATATTTCTCAAGAAATGAGAGCAGTTCCAGCAGGTGATAACGCTGCATGGAGTGCAAAATGGATGGAACTTCAAGAACGTTGGAATCAACTTGTTCCAGAACTTCCACTTTACTCTGATGAATATCATGAATTTTTCACACCACATCTTAAAAACTATACTCCAGACGGCCTTTGGTCAGTAGAAAAAGCTATAGTTTATGCAAGTATTGGCGAATAATATAAAAATTAATATTATAGTTTAGGAATTAAAACTAAAAAATCAAAAGGTTCCTCTTCAAATTATTGTTGAGGAATCTTTGATTTTTAATATAATATTTTAAAGTTATATATAAAAGGAATAAATCCATTTATACATGAATAAAATATTTTTTAAATAATATTTATTTTTTTGTTAGAAATTACAAAAACAAAACAATAAATTAAGTTTTTAATACATATATTACAAAATTCAACAAAATAACAAAATGGCTGTTAAAAAGTATTTTATTTGTGATAAAATAGTAAAATAGACATAATAAAATTTGAAAGAGAGGTCTCAAAATGCTTAGATACATTGCTAAGAGATTAGTGTACATAGTATTTGTATTTTTTGTAGTTTCAATCCTTATGTTTGGAATTTACAAAGCTGTTCCAGGTGACCCTGTTGCAATGCAACTCGATGGCAAGGCAACTTCTATGACACCAGAGCAATATCAACAATTATATGAACAAACAAAAGAACGACTTGGATTAAACAAACCGGTTTATGTACAGTATTTAGTGTGGATTACTGATATGTTACAAGGTAACTTTGGTATATCTTCAATTCATCGTCTTCCAGTTATAAGACTGGTAGCAGAACCAATGAAAAATACTATTTTATTAAACGTAGTTTCATTAATTTTAGTGTTTCTGATAACCATACCGTTAGGAATAGCGACAGCGGTTAAAAAAGGCTCGAAATTTGACACAACTGTACAAGTTGGTACAATTATAGGATATAGTATGCCAAGCTTTGTTATAGCACTTATAGCTATTGTTATTTTTGCTGTAAAATTTCCAATACTTCCTATAAGTGGGGTTAATACAGCGGGGCTTACCGGTTCTTCCTGGATTATGTTTAAAGATAAAATGTATCATATGGCATTGCCACTTATAGTAATGACAATTTCAAGTCTTGGTAGTATTACAAGATATGTTCGTGCTGCTATGATTGAAGCTTTAAGCATGGATTATATTCGTACTGCAAGAGCAAAAGGCTTGCGTGAAAAAGTTGTTATTTATAGTCACGCATTCAGAAATGCACTTATACCAGTTGTAACAATTATTACATCTTGGTTTGTAAGCATATTCAGTGGTTCAGTTGTTATAGAAACAATATTCCTTTGGAATGGTATGGGTAAAATTCTTTTAGACTCTCTGCTTAAACAGGACTTTGCAGTTGTACTTGCAATGCAGATGTTCTATGTAATACTTACATTGGCGGGTAACTTGCTTATGGATATAGCATACGGACTTGTTGACCCACGCGTAAAACTTGACTAAGGAGGATATTATTAAATGAGCAATAAGAAAAAAAATGGATACTCCTTCTTTGGTTGGATTAAGGGTATGCTTTTTGGCATGAACAGCATGGGAAACCCTGAAGTTTCAGTTCTTGAAGAAGAACAGATGCAAGGACCTATGCGTACAATTGTAAAAAACTTTTTAGAAAATAAAGTTGCAATGACAGCAACAATTATATTTATTTCAATTTTTGCAGCATGTTTTATTTTGCCTATTTTTTATCCATTGGACCTTACATTTAGTGATGTAACACAGCAAAATGTTGGACCAGGTTTTTCAATGATGAGCGTACCAAAAAAATTGGAAAAAGATATTGCTGATATATCTTCTGGTTCAAGCTTTGGTGTTGGTGTTGATAAAGAAGGTAAAGTTTATGTTTTTGGTAAACTTACAGATAAAAAACTTGCAAACATACCTGAAAATATGGGTAAAATAGTTGATGTTGAGGCAGGGCACAATCATATACTTGCACTTAATGACCAGGGAAAACTCTTCACATGGGGTTATGACCGTTTTTCTCTTGGTAAAATTCCGCTTGATGTAAAAGAAATGAGTGGCAAAATCAAAGAAATTGGTGCAGGATATCAAATTTCTTATGTAGTTTCTGATAAAGGTGAAGTTATGTTCTGGGGTAATGATAACTTGCTTGACCTTGACCTTTCACCAGTTCAGAAAAATGTTGAAAAAATTGTGTTTAATACAACAACAGCTATGGTAATTACAAAAGACGGTAAAACAGAAGTTCTTTGTAAAACAGAATTGCCAATAAAGAAAGTTCCTGAAGAAGCTAAAAATGGAGCCGTAGATATTGCGTTAAGTGAAAAAGCTGCTGCTGCAATTACAAAAGATGGAAAACTTGTTGTATGGGGCTCAAACTCTAACGGCGAACTTAACATTCCTGAAGAAGCTAAAAATAGTAAATTTGTAAAAGTTGAAGGTGGCAGAAACCACTTTACAGCATTGACAGAAGATGGAAAAGTTTATTCATGGGGTATAAATAACTACAACCAAACAAATATTCCAGCTTCAGCTGCAAAAGCAAATATTGTTGACATAAAAGCAGATTGTCACCAGAACTATGCAATTGATGAAAACGGCAACTTACATAAATGGGGACTTAAAGGTTATCTCATGGGTACAGATGGCTCTGGACGTGATATATTTACACGTCTTGTAGCTGGTGGTAGAATGACAATGACAGTTGGTGCAATTGCTGTTATTATTTCAACAGTTATCGGTATAATTGTTGGTGGTTTCTCCGGTTACTATGGTGGAAAAGTTGACAATCTTCTTATGCGTCTTGCAGAAATTGTTGGTGCACTTCCATTCCTTCCATTTGCTATGATTTTATCCACAATTGTTGGAAATAGAGTAAATGAAACACAGAGAATTGCAATGATTATGGTTATTTTGGGTATATTATCATGGCCTGGTATTGCAAGACTTGTTAGAGCTCAAATTCTTGCTGAAAGAGAAAAAGAGTTTGTTACAGCTGCAAAAGCTATGGGTATCAATGAAATGTCAATTATATTTAGACATATACTTCCAAATGTTATAACAGTTATTATAGTTAATGTTACATTGCACTTTGCATCAAGTATGCTTACAGAAAGTACATTATCATTTATAGGTTTTGGTGTTGTAGAGCCAAATCCAACTTGGGGTAATATGCTTAAAGGTTGTCAGGATTCAAAGATTATCAGTGAATTCTGGTGGCGTTGGGTTTTCCCAGCTATTGCACTTAGCTTGTCTACAATTAGTATAAATATTATTGGTGAAGGCTTGCGTGATGCAATTGACCCAAAATCAAAAGAAAGATAGGAGGTATGAAACATGCCATTATTAGAAGTTAAACATTTGCATACTTTTTTTACGACAAAGAGAGGCATAATCAAAGCAGTTAATGATGTTTCATACACTGTTGAAGCAGGAAAAACACTTGGTGTAGTAGGTGAATCAGGTTCAGGTAAATCTGTTTCTGCTATGAGTATTCTTAAACTTTTGGACGGTAATGGATATATTGCTGATGGTGAAATTATTTTTGATGGAAAAAATATAAAAGAATGTTCAGTAGAAGATATGTATAAAATTCGTGGTAACGATATTTCTGTAATATTCCAAGAACCAATGACAAGTCTTAACCCTGTTTTTACAATTGAAAAACAAATAAGTGAAGCTTTTATTGTTCACCAAGGTTTAAGCAAAAAAGAAGCAGCAGCAAAAAGTATAGAAATGCTTGCAGCTGTTAAAATACCAAACCCACAAAATGTTGCAAAGCAGTATCCACACCAACTTTCAGGTGGTATGCGTCAGCGTGTTATGATAGCTATGGCTTTAGCTTGTAGACCAAAACTTCTTATTGCTGATGAACCAACAACTGCTTTGGATGTTACAATACAAGCACAGGTGCTCGTTCTTATGAATGAGCTTAAAAAAGAACATGGTACATCTATTCTTTTTATCACACATGACCTTGGTGTTATTAATCAAATGGCAGACGATGTTGCTGTTATGTACTGTGGTCAGGTTGTAGAAATGGCAGATGTTAAAACCATTTTCTCTAATCCAGAATATAATCACCCATATACAGAAGGACTTATGACTTCTATTCCAAGATTGGATACACCAGTTGGTGTGCGTTTGGAAGCAATTCCGGGTTCTGTACCACATCCGCTTGACTTACCTAAAGGATGCAAATTTGCACCACGTTGTAAATATGCAACTCAAAAATGTCTTGATGAAGAACCAGAAATGGTAAAAGTTTCAGAAAACCATTCTATCCGTTGCTTCTACCCAGAAAGAAAGGAGAGAAAAAATGGATAAAAAGGTATTGCTCAGAATAACTAATTTAAAACAGTATTTTCCACTTAAAAAGCATTTGGGAAAAGAACAGCTTTATGTTCGTGCCAATGATGATATTTCAATTGATATTTATCAAGGTGAAACACTTGGACTTGTTGGTGAATCCGGTTGTGGTAAATCTACATTTGGAAGAACTTTATTACAACTTAACAAACAAACAGAAGGTAAAACAATGTATTATGGCAGAGATGTTTATGAGGTCGCTCCAGAATACTTGAAAAAAACATTTTCAAATCTTGAAATTTTACATAAAGAAGCAGAACAGGCAAAACAAAAATATGAAGAATTTAATAAAAGTCTTGATTGCTTGTCTGACGAAGAAAAATATAAAAAAGAAAATGAAAAAAATGATTTGTTAAAAACAGCAAAATTTAAGGAATTTGATGTAGCACATCTTATAGGTGGATTATACTTATCAAAAAATCTTAAAGAAGTTGGAGAGCTTTTCAACAAAAAATATCAGGTAGCTTTAAAAATTAAAGAACTTGTTGAAAAAATTGAAGAAATCAGAGTTGATAGACATGCTCAAGAAACAAAACTCATAGAAAGCAAAAATAATGATATTTCTCAAAAATTAGAAAGTTTTGATAAAAATATTGAAAATGTTAATGCTGAAATAGAAAAACTTAAAGCTGAAATGTCACAATACGATAAAGAAATTAATGCTTTAAAAGATAAGTGTAGAGATATAGAAGGCTTTGATTACTATGAATCATTGGAAGATAATGGCATTGACCTTGCAAAACTTAAATATTCTGAAATGAGAAAGCTTAGAAGAGATTTACAGCTTATATTCCAAGACCCATATTCATCACTTAATCCAAGAATGACAGTTGGACAAATTATTGGTGAGGGGCTTACAGCTCATAATTTCTTTAAAGCAGGCGATAATAGAATGCAGGATTATGTAATGCAGGTTATGGAAGACTGTGGTCTTGCATCTTATATGATTCATCGTTATCCTCACCAATTTTCAGGTGGTCAAAGACAAAGAATTGGTATTGCTCGTTCATTAGCAATGAAACCACAGTTTGTTGTATGTGACGAAGCTGTTTCAGCTTTGGACGTTTCAATTCAAAGTCAGGTTATAAATCTTTTACAAGACTTAAAAGAAAAAGAGAATTTAACATACTTATTTATTTCTCATGACCTTAGTGTTGTAAAATATATATCCGACAGAATTGGTGTTATGTATCTTGGTAATATGGTTGAATTATGTTCTTCTGAAAGAATGTTCAAAAATCCACTACATCCATACACAGAAGCGTTGTTACTTGCAATTCCGACAACAGATGAAGCAGGCAGAGGAGAAATTAAACCTCTTGAAGGTGATATCCCAAGCCCTATCAAGCCACCTTCAGGCTGTAAATTCCATACTCGTTGTCAATATTGTACAGACATCTGTAAGAATGTTGTTCCTGAATGGAGAGAAGTGGAACCAGAACACTATGTAGCGTGTCACCACATACTTGACCATAAGGTATTATAATATGGCAATATTTAAAAATAAAATAGAGCGTTTAATAAATATAAAAAAGTCAGAAGAAAAATTTAATAAGAGTATGGAAAACATACAACTTGAAAAAAATGATGGTCTTGCAATGATTATTGCAGCACTTATTACATTTATTCCTGCTCTTTTAATTGTTATAGGTTTTTTTGTGGCTATAATTTATTTACTGTTCTTAAGATAAGTAAGATAAAAAAGATACCTTGTTTTTGAGGTATCTTTTTATTTTTAATAGTTAATATTTTGTTTAATAAAAGAAATTATTTATTATAAATGTTTCATATTTAAAGTCAGTAAAAATTTAAATTTTTTTAAAAAAAAGCTTGACAATTGTAAAAACATATGTTATTATAATCTAGCAATTGAGTTTGCGCCTGTAGCTCAGGTGGATAGAGCAACTGCCTTCTAAGCAGTGGGTCAGGAGTTCGAGTCTCTTCAGGCGCACCATATTGTATGGTGGATGTAGCTTAGTTGGTTAAAGCGCCAGTTTGTGGCACTGGAGACCGTGG
>JAHHUD010000005.1 GCA_020024185.1 Oscillospiraceae bacterium
TACAACAGCACCTTTTATAACAATTTCGTATTCACCAACAGTGCTTGTGTCTTTAGCATTAACAGAAATTATTGGCTTTTCTATAAAGTTATCATTGCCTACAAGTCCAGTAACACTATATGTAAATTCTGGCATTGGAGTACATTTTATAACATTGAGCTTATTATCAGCTGAAATATTCAACATTTTTTTATTTATAATAACTTCAGTTGATGCATTTGCTTCATTATAAATATTATCTCCATTTTTTTTCGCTTTAATTGTTACAGTACCTGCTTTATGTATATTAGCAACTTTACCATTTGAAATACTAATAATATCAGGATTTGAGCTTTCAAATATTACTGCTCCTTCACCATTTCCTCCTGTTGTTTGAAGTTCAAAAGGTTCATCTCCATAGGTCTTTATATCAACTTTAGCAATTTCAAAATTTTTCTGATTTTTCTTATCAAGTTCAACACTTATTTCTGAACTATTTGATGAATTATAATTATCATCACCATTATAAACTGCTTTTATATTGTATCTTAGACTTTGAACGTCATTCCAAGTAAAACTTGCCATTCCATTCACAATTAAAATATCTTTTGCAGGTTGGAGTTTATTTTCACCAGTAGTCATAAAGTCTACTGTGCCACTAATTTTATCGCCATATCCATCTTTATTTAATTTTAAAGTAACGGTAAGATTTCTCATATCGTTAGTTTCTTCAACATTAGCTGTTAAATTCAATGATGGTGTTGCTTTATTTACATTAACTGCCACTTTATGTGTTTTTACTTGGATATCTTCATAAAATTTCAAAGTATTTTCGTTAGGTATAAACTCTACAACATATCCGTCATTTTTAACTGTTGGAACAACATCATCATTCTGCCATACAAAACTTCCATATTCTTTGCTACCACCATTCAACTTGCTATCTGAAAGCTTTTGACCATATATTAAGTCTGTTGATGTTGGATATGTAATTGTCGGTGCCAGTGCTTTTGAAATATATATTTCTTTTGAAGTTGTTGTGCTTTGATAGTTATCATCACCTAATTTTGTTGCAGTAATTGTAGCTTTACCTACACCAACTATAGTTGCTGTATCATTATTCAAAGATATTACATCTGTATCATCACATGTGATTATAATATCCCCTGTACCACTACCACCTTCAACTTCTATTTTAAAGCTTGGGTCGTTATATCTTTTACCTTCAATAGATTTAATGTTTAATGGATTTTGCTGTTTTGCTTGAATTTCAATAATTTTAGTATTGCTTATGCCACCATTATGTGTATTTGTATTTGTTGGTTTAAATTCTGCAACAACTTCATAGGTACCAACAGGCACATTATTCCATTCAATTTTAGCCACACGTTCATTTTGTTCATTTTCTAACGGAACATTTTCCTGTATTATGGTATTTCCATATTTAAATGTTACAGTGCCATCTGCAACTCCACCATCACTAAGTTTAACATAAGCTTTAAGTTCAACATTAGTAGAACCATCAATATCTATAATATTTGAGTCAAGTGTAACTGTTGTCGCAATATTACTGCCTTTGCCATTAATTTTGAATTTTACTGTAGATTGATTTGGGTTTAACTTATATTTATTGGCATCTTTTCCTTGCAAAAATGCTTTTGCAGTATATTCACCAGGTTCTCTAGCAGATCCTTGTATATATACACTTACATCATGTTTTGGATTTATATTTTTCAATGTAGCTTTAGGTGCTAATAATTTATTATTATATGTAAATTCAGTTTTTCCCCATGATATATCAATAGTTGTTTTATCTTCCGGCTTAATATTTAAGTAATCTTCCCACATTTCTTTACCAGAATAGAGAACCTCGATACATTCTATATAACTATTCCCTGTTTTGTCAGCACGTGTTGTAACAACTGGACTTCCGTTTTTATTAACAACATCGTATCTAACCATTGAATATTCGTCATGATTATCTGAGTCTGCTACATACACTGCACTAATAGTACCATCTAGGTTATATTCAACCCCCCAAATTGTAATTAGATGAGTGTTGTATCCAACATTTTCAACTAAAAGCAACATATTTCCATCAATAATTAACTGTTTTAAGTCATTACTTAAAGCATTATAATCATATCTATAAAATAGTCTTCTATCTGTTAATCTATTTATTCCAAATACATCGTAGAAATATCCACCTAATCCCGTTGGACCTTTTGTTAAAAGTTCCTCTCTTGCTGGGTCACTGTCATTAACAGGACCATTTGTTTTTCCGTAATAACCGTTTATAAACTGGTCATGCAGTATATCTGCCCAATATCCATCCGGTTTGTTTGCAAATTGTGCAACAAATGAGTTATAAACATTACTATTATCTTTATCCTTTACAGGCTCTCTAAGTTTATCAAGTTTTTTACGTTTATCCTCAGCATAATTTGGTGTTATATTAAGGTATTCATCAATGTATTTACTATTGGTATCAAGCCACCAATGCAACGCGTTTGATGCACTTGCTGCAAAGCATAAATTGCTATCTTGTGTCCAACTTTTATCTATATCATACCAGCCATTATTTTCATAATAACCTGACTTATATTCTATATATTGTTTACCAGCAATTGTCTGTTCTATTCTTTTAAATTGGCTATTCTCTCCTCCCATTTGTGGTGGAGTAACACCATGTGTCCAAACTATAGTCTTGAGTTTTTTATCTTCTTGATTGACATACTGAGTAACCTCATTACCATTTTTAGAAAATTCATTTCTTAATTTCTCAGACTTTTCTTTATATTCAGGTGATATATTATTAAGGCTGTCATCATTTTGCAAACTTTCGATATTTCCAGTTGATGTGCTTAAATTTTTCTGCTCTGTTTTTATTTTATCATTCAGTTTTATATCATTATTCTGAGAAAAATCTTTAATAGCTGAAACATTTAACACATTCATCTGTAATGCAATAATCGATGATAAACAGATGGATATTAATTTATTTTTATTTTTCATGTCTATAATTAACTTCTCCTTCTTATTTTGATTTGTTATGTACAAAATATTTATACTAAAATTGGACATTATATACAATTATATATAATAATAACACATTATTTTATTTATGTAAATATTTTAACTTATATATAATTTTTGTTAATAAAGTATATATCATGTAAATTCATATTTATTGTTAATTTATTGTTGTATAATATGGTTATACCTTACTATATAGATTAAATGTTTAATAAAAAAGTCACAACAAAATATTAATCTTGTGTGACTTTTTAAATATTATATATTTTCTTTATTTTTTATAAATCTTCTATCTATAAATAAATAGAATAAGTAAATAATTATCATTCCAAGTATAACGCCAATGAAATTATCGTATATACGTAATAATACTGCATCTCTTGCACCATATATACCCGCTGCTAACATCAGTGCTCCAAAACAGTTGATTGCAGTTTTTTTACGGTAATCTGTGCAAAATCCAAGACAAAAACCACCTACTGGTCCTAACAAAGTTTGCATGTTTACTGGTGTCAATTGATAAACTATAAAAAACATTATAGAGCCAATTACAATTCCAACCATACGATGAACTGACCTTTTTAATACTTTTACGGTATAAGGATATACCGATAACATTGATGTGCATGCAAAACCAGCCCACATAAATCGCTCTAATTTTAAAGCATTACCAATTGTGAGTACTATACTTAATCCTAAAGCCATTCTAATTTGCCATCTACATTTTTCATTTATCACATCAAATTTTTTAATCACATCTTTAAATCTTATATCTTTATTTTTTTCACGATGTTTAATATAAAAAATTATTGAAAATAAACAAAATACAATAAATGTTAGTACACAGCGTTTTATAAATGCTTGTCCTGTAACGGTATTACCTGTAAGAAAAACGTATGAAAACCCATATAACCCACCATTGCCCATTTCCGGTCTGTCTGCCGTCATTAATAAAATCGCAAAAAATGCAAAAAAATGAATAATACTTGCTAAAGCTGGATTTGAGTTATATGCTAATATTGGTGCAACCAATAAAATCACAAATGTTAGTGCTAAATTTATAATAGAATCTTTAACACAATATCCAAAATCAACAAATCTAATACTGAGCAATATACAAAAAAAAGCAACACCCATTGAACTGTTTTCACTTCCAAATATTGCTCCGATAGGTGCTATAAACATAATAGCAAATAACACTATTAAAAGTGCTCTCATAAATATTGCAAATCTTAACTTTATTTTTTCTCTGTTTATTTCAGTTGAACGAATTTTTGGTTTCAATACTGATGGATCCAATTGTAACATATCATAAAATTTCAAAAAATTACCCCCAATAACCAATAAAATATTATTTAATATTTTCACTTATCTTAATGATAGCATTAAAAAGAGTATCAAACTCTGAACCCATTTTTCTTCTCAAATCATAAAAAGGCTGTAAAATAGCCATATAATTCTGCCTTAATTCATTTTGGCCAACTTCAGTTAAACGAAGTTTATAACTTCTTTCATCCCTTGGATGTTTTTCTTTTGTTATATATCCTTTTTCAAAAAGTGATTTAAGGCATCTGCTTACCGATTCTTTTTTCATCCCACTACTTCGGCTTAAAGCAAGTGGTGTGCTATCTTCGGGTTTTATATATAAACGTGCCAACAGTTCTCTTTCACTTGTTGTTAAAGTTTGTTTTTGACTTTGAGATAGCAAAGCTCTAGATAAACGATGAAACTCTTGTTGATATTTTAACATTTGTAACCAATTAATATTTTCCATACTCTTGCTCCTATCAAGTTAACAAAGTTAATTATATCACTCTTTATCTTATTGTCAATATTATTTCTTTTTGATTTTACATTTTATAATATAAATTAAATTTATAGTTTTAATATTTAAAGATTAGTATTTTATAACTTAAGATTTAAATTATTTTAATAAACAAATCTATCCAAGACATAAATATTAAAAATACATTTTAACATTTGTTATTGTTTTATTATATATTTTAAATATAAATATATTATTTTGATTTTATATTGCTACAATAATAAACAAATTAATATAAAATTAAAGGACTTGTTGTCTGTAATACACAGATAACAAGTCCTTTTAGATGATTAACCTATTGTAAAATCTTAAAATATTGTATAACTTTTTAGTTTTAGTTTAATTAGTCTATGATTTTCTCGTTTGCTATTAAAAAATACATTAATCCCACCAAAAGTACCACATTTTTGATTTACTAAGACAGTCTGCCAATATTCCAAGTTCATCAAAGTTTTGCAACACATCAGGGCAGCATGCAAAATGTTCTTGTGATACTTCTATAGCTTTTTCTTGTTCTATTGCTTTTGGTAATACATATTCAAGTGTATCTTTACTTATAGCAGCTGGAACAGCACCGTATTCTTCAAACCAATATTTTGAAATCGCCATCAATTGTTCAGTGTTTGGGCAATCATTCCAGTTTCCAAAAGGCAAATATGCAAATATCTCCCATGGATTATTAACTGGGATATATGCCAAAATTACAGGAGCAGTTTTTTCTGTATCATAGTCCCAATAAGATATAAAGCGATTATTTTCTCCTCCGTCTGACATCTCTCCCACAATTTCTTCTTGCCAGTCAGTGCCGTCTTCCAAAAAATCTTTTTTTCTTTCAGTCAGCAAATCACTAATAAGCTCACAGCCATTATTTAAAGATTTTTCAAGCATTATATTTCTATATTCTTCAACTTTTTTAAAGTTAAAATCATATTTGCCATTATCACTTTCGGCATTATTATTAAAAATTAAGCAATCCCAAAGTGTATCGTCAACATTTATAAGAACCGGAATAAATCCATCTTTTTTCCCATTTCGTTTTGCATAGCTATATGCCGCTGTAATAGGGTCATCATCTATCATTGGTGGAAAATACTCACAAGTACAATCTAAATATTCCATCATTGCTTGTACAAGTTCAACGGGTTCATCTTTTTTATCATTGTCTTGCTTATTTATATTCCATGCATCATATCTTTGCTTTATAATTTTTGCTATCTCTTGATAGTAATTTTCATCAAATTGAACAAACAAATATGTTTCATCGTCAAATTCATCACAATAATAACGCTCTTCTCCAAAATATTCTAAAGCGTAGTTATCTACATCTGATGGATAATATGGTACACTTGCATAACTATAATAATAACGAGCAAACTCTATTCCTTCATCATTAAAGTATGGAAGAATTAAAAGATTTCCTAATTTTTCTTTAATGTAAGTACGTAAATCAGCGTTTATAGGGTCTGATTTGACTTTATCGACAATATCTTTTTCTTTTTCCAAAAATAAGTCACTCATTAAATTGTTTTCAACACACCAACGCAAATATATTGCCATATGATTATATGCACAAATCTCATCTATGTTAAGATTTTTTTCTCTTATAACATCTAAGTGCCATTGTGCATCATCCATTATCTGTGCATATAGTTCTTCCTCAAGTTCATCGGATATTGCGCTAAATCTTTGTGGGTCAACAACAAAGCTTATATCTGCCATTTGTGCCAATAACTGCTCGCAATTATTTTCTTTTTTATAGTCAACTTCTTCTCTATATAAAGGAATTACATGATAAAAATTAACTTTATCTCCATTTGGTAAAACACAAATTTCAGCTTCACCATCCACTCCTTGAGGTTCTACAATTAGTGATGCACATAAGTTTGTATTTTCTGCAAATACTTCTTGATTATCAATACTATGTCCCCAACCAATCCAGCTATTTGTTTCTATGGATAGTCTTGCTAATCTTTTTAACAGCCTTATTGGCCAATACCATATTTCATCTGATTGTCCAATTTTCCAATTTGGTGGTAATGATATAGCAAGCTCAGCTCTTTCTAAATTTTCGTCTTTCAGTTCCAACGGCACACTCATTTTATATGCCCCCATTCCCATAGTAACTAAAGTATAATAATCTTTTTCTTTAGTTGGTGGAACTATGCATATATCAATATGTATATCCGGAGAAAAAATTTCATGATATACATTCTCTATTTTTCCATAATATTTGGAAATGTGCTTTTCAATAACTTCCATTTCTTCAACTGTGTAAATTTTATTCATTGGATAATCACCTCTATAATTAAAGTTTAATTGTATTCTATTTTTAAAGTCATTCCCGGCAATGACACACCTTCACTTCGTGTTATTTTATGTATATCATCAGCAGAAAAACCAATTGTTTCTCCATCATGTAACACAACATCATTTTTAAGTACATATGAAACTAAGCTTGCAAGAAAATCTCTTATATCAGATGGTTTTGCATCTACATTAAGTACTTCCATTTCATCTTTTCCAAACACATCCATACCGTATGTATAACAGCATACACCTTCTTGCCCTATATATAATCCAAACCATATCCAGTTTAATATAGGAAGTTCTCCATCTTTCATTATATTCGCAAATTGATTATAGTAGCAAGGTTCAAAAACTGTTCCACTTGTGTATACCCCTGTTGCATTTTTTTGATTACAACAACAAGCCATTACTTTTACAAATAATTTTCCTTTTTCTATATAGTTGTTATCATTTCCAAGAATTGCAACCATTAAATGTGCTTTATGCTCTTTTGCAACTTCAACTGCATCTGGCCACATATAATTATTCTTTGCGTTTTCTTCTGCTTCATTTTCTGGAATAGGCGCTGGCATAAGGCTTACTGCTACTACATCTTCATCAACAGAAAATATTATTATATTATCTTTTGTTTTTTCATCTTCGTTTTCATCTTTTTCTTCTATCGCATCAATATCCCATTGCGATTTCAAATCATCTATAAATTGTTGTTTATTCCAACTGTTTTCTGATAAAAGTATAAAACCTACAAATGTGCCTTGATTTTCTTTATGGTTTTCAGCTTGTGACATCCAGTATTCACGAATCATATCTATCATTTCTTTGCACTTTTCTTCAGCCGTAAGTTCGTTGTATTCTTCCATTTCACTAAATATATGCCCACCATGTTCCGGCGAATTTTCTTCATATCCACCACAAACTGCTAAAAGCCATTTTCCCATTGCAGACTTTTTATATTTAAAAATATAATACGTCATGTTGTAATATTCAAATGAACCGGTACATTCTATTTTACTTGGTATTTTCCCAAGTTCATTTGGATGAGATAACCATTCTATCATAGATTTTTTTGCAGCATTCATTTGTTTTTCATTCATATTTTACACCTCTTTTGTTATGTAATATAAAATTTTATATAATTTTATTTATTGTTTTATTTTTGATAAATAAATATAGTAATATTATTATTTCAAAGGTAATTTCTGCAATAGTTAGTATAAAATAATATCTTGCCTATTTTTCAATACTTAAATATCCAATAATATGATTATAATTATTTAATATTGGCATGGCAACTGCATAAAATTTATAAAAATTTAAAGTACCTGAAAATATAATTGTTATGGCCAAAAATTTAGTACAAATTTTTTAACAAAAAAATTATATATTAAATAAAGCACTATCACATCTAAAGTAGACGCAATAATGCTTTAATAAATTTTTATGCTTATATATATTTAACCAATCATTGAAATTAGTATTCATATGCTTTTACCTTTTTATTTATAAGTTTATTTTAGTTAATTATATATCTTTTTAAAATTCAAGTAAATAACAATTATAAATTTCACAATGTAGTAAAAATATAAATAAAAATTTTATTTTGTCAGTTTACGATTCATATACTTAGGATTTATTTTTAATAAATATACAATACAAACTGTAATTAATAGTATCGTACCTAAAAAGTATAAATGGGTATAATATGCTAATGAAGCGACAATTAATTGAACAATACAATATACCAACTCTATTTTTGTGTTTTTTGCTCTCTGTTTTAAATCTGTTTCATATCTATGATTACATGCCATCCATATTGAAGTGGCTGTTAATAAAACAAGTTCAACTATTCTAAACCATACAACAATATTCTGCGGCATATCTTCTGAAATTGGTTGTATAACAATATTTAATATAGAAGCTTGTGATATAATTGCAATTTTAATCAAGTTTGCTCTTAGAATGTAATTTATTTTTTTAGTTTCTGCAACAACTGGGATATCGTTATCGCTTTGATATTCATCATTAAGCAAATAATCTGATGTTACCCCAAATAATTTACTAAGTTCAACAATATTAGTAGCCATGGGCTGTGCTGATCCGTTTTCCCATCTTGAAAGTGCTTGTCTTGAAATATTTAATTTCTCAGCAACTTCCTCTTGAGACATACCCGATTGTTTTCTCAATCGAAAAATTTTTTCGTGAAGTTTCATGTGATATTTTCCTTTCTTTTCCTTATTCTCATTATATCAATCACTATCTAAAATGCAATAAAGTGAACTTTACAATAACGCAACAAAAATTTACATCTTAAATCTACATAAAAAACTTGGTATACAAACATGCCAAAATTTAAAATTCAATAATCAAAATTATATGCGAAATTTTTCAGTGTTTCTTAATTTTACCAACTAATAATTTTTCTTTTACTTCAAGTATGTTAAATCCTCAATTTATCACCTAAAAATAAAACAGGAAGTCTACATTGAAATAGATTTCCTGTTTGTATTACACTATCGCTTATTCACTTTTGAAAATTTCATCAATTGGTTTTTCAATTCTTTTGCTAATTTTAAAACTAATGACAATGTCAACAGTTTTTAAATTTATAATAATCACCTTTTTCTCACACTCATTTTCTTAAGTATATTTATAAATACAAATAAGTGTAAACTTCTCCAGTCGATGCTTCAACTTCAGTATAACAAAAAGTTCTTTACAATAGTAATAAATATTTTCTTATTTATTTTCAAAAAAAGCAATACAAATTTTCATTAGTTTGATATCCTATAATTTATTATTTTTTGTCTAATTCTTTGTTTTTATTTCATCTTTTAATTTTAGAATATACGTTTCTATTGTTTTAATAACTTTTTTAAATTCATCATCACTTTTTCCAGTTGGGTCATCTAATCCCCAGTTATCATCAAATTTTCTATTGATAAATGGACATCCAACATTACACCCCATAGAAATTGCGATATCTGGTGTAGGAATATCTGAAAGCAATTTAGAAAATTGAGTTTTTTCCATATCTATTTCGTAAATTTCTTTCATCAATCTCACAGCATCTTGATTGATTCTAGGTTTTGTTTCAGTACCTGCAGAATAGCTTTCAAAAACATCGCCTGCTAAATGTTTTCCTAAAGCCTCAGCAATCTGGCTTCTACAAGAATTATGAACACATATAAACGCTACTTTTTTCATTTTTGCTTCTCCTTTTTTAATCAATTCAACATCTCTATCTTTTGATAAACTCTGCAATAATAAGCTACTTTTTATCAATTGCTAATATTGGTGTACTTAAATATATAAATATACATTTCAGCAAAATCAGCAATATGGTGAATTTTATGTTTCATGAAATATTATAAACTCCAATAAATACACCCTGAGAATGTACCCACAATTATACTTAAATGAAATTATTTATACAAAATATCTATTTAAAATTATATTTTTAAATAAAAATCATGTTTCCTTCGTGTACAGAAAAGAAAAAAAGCCTTTAAAATAAAGGCTTTTTTGTGTTTTGGTGGAGCATAGGGGATTCGAACCCCTGACCCCCACACTGCCAGTGTGATGCGCTCCCAACTGCGCTAATGCCCCATAACATATTATTGTAATGTGTTTCTTATAATATCAAAATATGTTAATTTTGTCAATTAATATTACTTAAAATAATTTAGTGTATTATCTATTATGTATAAATAAAAGGTTGGTTTTTATCAAACCAACCTTTTTATTCAATTAGAGCATAATGCCCATAAATACGCCATAGAAAACCAATGCAACAATTGTCATCAACTTGATTAGAATGTTAATAGATGGACCAGAAGTATCTTTGAATGGGTCACCTACTGTATCGCCAATAACTGCTGCTGCATGAGCATCGCTACCTTTGCCACCATGTGTACCATTTTCAATATATTTTTTTGCATTATCCCATGCACCACCTGCATTTGACATGAAAATAGCCATGAGAACACCTGTTACCAAAGAGCCAGCAAGCATACCACCAACTGCTTCTGTACCAAACAAGAAGCCAACAATAATTGGTGCTACAACTGCCATAATGCCAGGTACAAGCATTTCTTTAAGAGCAGCTGTTGTTGAAATAGCTACGCAAGATTTGTAATCTGGCTTACCTGTACCTTCAAGAATACCAGGAATTGTACGGAACTGACGACGAACTTCTTCAATCATGCTATAAGCTGCTTTTGAAACAGATTCCATTGTGAATGCAGAGAAAAGGAATGGCAACATACCACCAATAAGCAAACCTATAATTGTTGTTGGTGAAAGAAGGTCGATTGATTTAAGCTGAACTGCTTCTGCATAAGAAACAAATAAAGCCAAAGCTGTCAAAGCAGCAGAACCAATTGCAAATCCTTTACCCATAGCAGCTGTTGTATTACCAACTGCATCAAGGCTGTCTGTTATTTCACGCACAGATTCATCAAGTCCAGACATTTCTGCGATACCACCAGCATTATCTGCAATTGGACCATATGCGTCAACTGCAACTGTGATACCTGTTGTAGAAAGCATACCTACTGCAGCTAATGCTATACCGTAAAGTCCACAACATTGGAATGCTACAAAAATGCCAATACAAATAAGAATAATTGGGATAGCTGTAGATTGCATACCTACTGCTAAACCAGAAATAATTGTTGTTGCAGGACCAGTTTCTGACTGTGCTGCAATTTTTTTAACTGATTTATAGTCACCAGATGTGTAAATTTCTGTAACAATACCAATTATAAGTCCAACAACAAGACCTGCAATAATTGCAAATGCTGGATTATAACTATTAAAGAAATATTTACTCAACAAAACACTGCCAACTATTACAAGAACAGCAGATGTATATGAACCCATGTTAAGAGCTTTTTGTGGATTTCCACCTTCTTTTCCTTTAACAAAGAAAGTACCGATAATAGAAGCAACTATACCTAAAGCTGAAAGTATTGTTGGGAATATAACTGCACCATTTTCGATAACAACTGTGTTATTGCTTGCATAAACGATACCAAGTGTCATAGCAGAAATCAAAGAACCTGCATAAGATTCAAATAAGTCAGCACCCATACCTGCAACGTCACCAACATTATCACCAACATTATCTGCAATAACAGCTGGGTTACGTGGGTCATCTTCTGGGATACCAGCTTCAACTTTACCAACAAGGTCAGCACCAACGTCAGCAGCTTTTGTGTAGATACCACCGCCAACACGTGCAAACAACGCAATTGATGATGCACCCAAACTAAAACCAAATAAAATATCAGCATTTCCTGTTACTGCGTAAACTGCACTTACACCAAGCAAGCCTAAACCAGCAACACACATACCCATAACTGCACCACCTGAGAATGCAATTGAAAGAGCACTTGCCATACCTTCATTTTTAGCAGCACTAGCTGTTCTAACATTTGCCTTTGTTGCAACTGTCATACCACAGTAACCTGCTATTGTAGAAAGAAGTGCACCTAAAATAAAACAAATTGCAGTTGGTAAATTTCTAAGCCACAAGATTACTACAAAAAGTACTACTGAAAAGATAACAAGGATTTTGTATTCTGCGAATAAGAAAGCTTTTGCACCTTCTGCTATAGAGCCAGCTATTTCTTTCATTCTTTCTGTGCCTTCACTTATTTTATTAACTTTGCCTGTTAACAAAATAGCATAGATAAGAGCTAAGATGCCAGCTGCAATTGCTATAAACATCAAATTCAAAACTATTCCCTCCTGTATATTTTTATTTTGATATAAAATTTAATGCTTAATAAATTATATACAAAATTTACACATTTTACAAGCCTTTTTGAACAAAAAAATATTAAATCGTGCAAAATACGTAGTAAATCTTATATAATTTACATAAAAAACAGCTTTAGAATTTTATATAAAAATACCATTTTCTCATAAAATAAGAAAATGGTATTAAAAAAGAATTATCTATTAAGAAATGCTGAGAATGCTTCATAAGTAGCATATATGTCTAATTTAGAAGCAAGTTCAAATGGTGAGTGCATTGAAACAATTGGCACACCCAAGTCCACTGTTGTAACGTCACATTCAGCAATAAATCTAGCAACTGTACCGCCACCGCCTTGGTCTACTTTACCGAGTTCGCCTGTCTGCCAGCAAACACCTTTAGAATCTAACAAAGCAATAACTTCTGCCATAAATTCTGCACCACAGTCATTTGTGCCGCCTTTTCCGCCGGAACCTGTGTATTTTGTAAGTATTGGACCTTTGTTTACATAGCAGGAGTTATTTGCTTCATAAGCATCTGCAAATGTAGGGTCATAAGCTGCACCAACATCAGCAGAAAGGCATTTAGAGTTACTCAATGCTGTAAACATATTTACATTTTGCATATTTGCAAGATTGCAAATAAAGTTTTTCATATAATCAGCCTGCAATCCTGTTGCACCAGTTGAACCAATTTCTTCTTTATCAGCAAAAATTGTTACTGTTGTTTTTGTTGGATTTTTTGTTTCCAATTCAGCAATAAGAGATGTGTAGGCACAAACTCTGTCATCTTGACCATAACCACCAACAAGACTTCTGTCAAAACCAACATCTTTTGCTGGTCCTGCTGGAACAACTTCAATTTCTGCACGAAGAAAATCTTTTTCTGTCATACCGTATTTTTCGTTCAGGTATACCAATGTTGCAAGTTTAACTGCTTCTTTGATATCTTCACCTTCATAAGGCAAAGTACCAACGATAACATTCATTTCTTCGCCTCTGAGAACATCGCCCATTTTGCGTTCTCTTTGGTCTTTTGCAAGATGAGGAAGAAGGTCTGAAATACAGAAAACTGGGTCCTTTTCATCTTCACCAACATTAATTTCTACAAATGAGCCATCTTCTTTATAAACTATGCCGTGAAGTGCAAGTGGTGTTACACCCCATTGATATCTTTTTACGCCACCATAGTAGTGTGTTTTAAGATAGCTAATTTCATTTTTTTCATAAAGAGGATTTGGCTTAAGGTCAAGTCTTGGAGCGTCAATATGGCTTGCAGCAATGTGTGTACCATTATCTACAGTAAGTGAGCCAATAGTTGATAAAATCAATGCGCGGTTGCGATTATTAAGATAAACTTTATCACCTGCATTGTATTTTTTTTCTGGACAATATTCTGTATATCCTTTTTCTTTTGCCATTTCGATTATATGTGAAACAGCTTCTCTTTCTGTTTTGCAAACTGACAAAAAGTTTTTATATGCTTCACAAAATTCCTGGCTTTTTTCCATTATTTCAGGTTTTTTATTTGCAATATGTTCAACTTCAAATGTAAGTTCTTTTTGCAATTCTTTTGCGTCTTTCATTTTTTATTCTCCTTCTTCTTGATTTGTATATAACTCCTTATAGGCATTATAAGACTTATTTATTTTATAGACATAATTATTCATTTGTTTGTATGGAAATTCTTCAAGGTACATTTTTTCGCTGTCTTTCAATAGCTTATCAACTGTGCCCCATCCACTATGATATGCAGCTGCCGCCGTATCCAAATGATTATCATATCTTTCCAAGCATCTTGAAATATAATAAGCACCAAATCTTATAGATATTTCTGGATTATATAAATCTTCAAAAACAATTTCTTCATTAGGGCATAGCTTTAGTTTTATCCATTCAAATGTTTCATTTGTAATCTGTGTCAAACCAATTGCATTGGCGTTTGAAATTGCTTTTGGATTAAATCCACTCTCTGTTTTTATAAAAGCTAAGAGCAAATATTTATCCACTTCAAATTCATCTGAATACTTTTCAACTAACTCCATATACTTTAAAGGATATTTTGCATATTTAAATTCAAGTTTCTTTTGCTGAAAAAATCGATATCCTATAAAGCATAAAAAAATTATAAAAGCTATAATTAGTATTTTTTTTAATGTTTTAATTTTAATATCACCCTTACAAATTTTCTAACATTCGGAGAATATATTCTCCTTGATTATGCAATTCTTTTACAGTTTCATTATTATAAACAACAAAATCAGATTTAGATATAAGTGTTTCAAGATTTGTTTGTTTTAAAATTCTATTTTTAGCCTGTTCTAAAGTAATATTATCTCTCTTTATAAGCCGATTATATTGTAAATTTTTGTCACAAAGTACCAAAATAAACTTATGACAATATTCTTCAAAACTATGACCTATTATAACAGCGCCATCAACAAATACCAAATTCTCGCCATTTTCAAAACAATCATTTGCTGTTTTCAACAATTCTTGAATAATAAACGGGTGTGTTATTTCAGTTAGTTTTTCTAAATTTTCTTTACTTGAAAAAGCCTTTTGTGCAAGAATAGGTTTATCTAAAATACCATTTATAACTATATCTTCACCAAAATACTCACATAATTGTTTTTGACATTCTTCATTTTTATGAATATCACTTGCAACTTTATCACAGTCTATTACAGTATATCCTTTTTCTTTATAAAAATTACTAAGACTTGATTTTCCTGAGCCACTTTGACCTGTTATTGCAATAATCATATTTTTTTTCATATAATATCACCTTATAAATTAATAACTCTAAACTCAGCAGAGCGTAATAATCTGTTATAAACTGCCAAACCAATATCATCCATTGTTGGCATTATTGCATAAACTTTTTCTGCACCAATCTCATCAAGATGTCTTAAAGCTGTAAACAGCTCTACTGCCTGACTTGCACTATCCCCTTCTTTTCCATAAGTAACACATTTACAATTAAGTTTTGGTGCATATTCCTCAAAACACATTGCAACAGCACCATCTTTTTCAACTTTATTCTTATATTTTTCAAAAGATGCGTTAATTATTGTAACTTCTGCTTTTGGTGCATAATGCTTATGTTTTAATCCCGGAGAAAGAACCTTGTCATCAGATAAAAGTTCTTCTGTTATTCCTTTGGAAAGTTCAACTTCTTTTCCTAATACAGCACTTATTTGACTTTGTGTAATATATCCAGGACGAAAAATTATTGGTTTTTCTCCAACAAGAGAAACAACTGTAGACTCCACTCCAACATCACAATTTCCATCATCAATAATCATAGGTATCCTACTTTGTAAGTCCTCATATACATATTGTGCATTTGTAGGACTTGGTCTGCCAGAGCGATTTGCGCTTGGACCTGCCAATGGCAAACCTGTTTTTGAAATAATTTCCAATATTACAGGTGTTCTTGGCATACGAATACCAACTGTATCTAAACCAGCACTTACTTCTTGTGGAATTAAATCTGATTTTTTCAATATAATCGTCAATGGACCTGGCCAAAATTCATTTGCCAGTTTCATTGCATCTTCATTAACTTCAGCAGCAACCCTATTTAGCATTTCATAGTCACATATATGAACAATCAAAGGATTGTCCATTGGTCTTTCTTTTGCTTTAAAAATATTTTCACAAGCGAATGAACTAGTTGCATCAGCAAAGAGGCCGTATACGGTCTCTGTAGGTAATGCAACAACTTGTTTATTTTTTATAAGCTCACATGCTTTTTCTATAATTTGCTCTGATGGTTTTGCAAGCAAGGTTTCCATTAGTTTTCCTCTGCTCTTTTAAGTTTTTCTGCTTGGTCAACAGTTACAAGACTATCAATAACTTCATCAAGGTCACCGTTTAGAATTTGTTCAAGACGGTATAAAGTAAGCCCTATTCTATGGTCTGTAAGACGTCCTTGTGGATAGTTATAAGTTCTTATTCTTTCACTTCTATCCCCTGTACCAACTTGGCTTTTTCTATTTTCTGCAACTTCTGCATCTTGTTTTTCTTTTTCCATATCGTAAAGTCTGGAGCGAAGAACTTTAAGAGCCTTATCTTTATTTTTATGTTGGCTTCTTTCATCTTGACATTCAACAACAAGACCTGTTGGTAAGTGTGTTACACGGATAGCAGATGATGTTTTGTTAATATGCTGACCACCGGCACCAGATGAACGGAATGTGTCAATTTTGAGGTCTGATGGATTTATGTCAATTTCAACATCGTCAACCTCAAGCATAACAGCAACTGTTACTGTTGATGTATGAATACGTCCTTGTGTTTCTGTATCTGGAACACGTTGAACACGATGAACGCCACTTTCAAATTTAAATCGACTGTAAACACCTTCTCCTTCAATAGAAAAGCTAACTTCTTTAAATCCACCAAGTTCTGTTTCATTTGCAGAAAGAATTTCGGTTTTCCACCCCTTTGTATCTGCATACATATTATACATTCTATAAAGATTATACGCAAATAGTGCCGCTTCTTCACCGCCTGCACCACCGCGGATTTCAATAATAACACTTCTGTCATCATCTTCATCTTTTGGAAGAAGAAGAATTTTTAGTTCATCTCCATAAGTTTCCATCTGTTCCTTTCCTTCTTCATATTGAAGTTGAACAATTTCTTTAAACTCTGGATCAAGACCACCTTCATCAAGCATTTCTTTTGCTTCTTCAAAATTATTTTTTGCAGTTGTATACTCATCAAATTTTTCAACGATAGGAGTAAGATTTTTATACTCTTTCATAAGGTCTCTGTATCTTGCATTATCGTTGATAACTGTTGGGTCCATAAGAAGCTGATTTATTTCTTCATATCGGTTTTTTACATCTAAAAGTTTTTCAAACATTTAATTTCTCCATTAATAAAATATATTATTCTTGTGTTGTTATAACTTTTTTTATATTTTTTTCAATTTTTGCTCGTGGAAGCATAACTTCCCTGCCACATTTTGTGCATCTTATTTTAAAATCTGCACCAATGCGTAAAATCAAAAATTCATTATTTTTACATGGGTGAGGCTTTTTTGTAACAATTATATCGTTTACTTTAATATCCATATCTATCACCATCCAAAAATTCTCATAATATTGTACCATAAATGGATAGGTTTTTGCAATTATATATTTTGTGTATTATATTAAATTTCTTTTGCATATATTTATAAAAAACGACTATTAAAGGAAGGTATTATTTATGGAATATCTACAGGAGGCAAATATCAATTTTCCATCTGAATTCACTTTGGAAAGCCTGACTAATGCTTTTGAAACCGGAAAAGTAATGTTTTCAAAAGCATTAGTTTATAATAAAGGTAAAGGTCTTATGTTTAATCTTGGTGGTTATGAAGCTTTTATGCCAAACGAAGAAGTTTATTTATCTTTTGATAATAAATGCATAAAAGAAGCTGCTATTGCTACAAGAGTAAATAAATTTGTTTGTTTTATCATAACTGATATGAAAAAAATTAAAGGACAATATGTCTTTGAAATTTCAAGAAAAAAAGCACAACAAATAGCTTATGATAATTATATAAGCAAACTTTTCCCAGGTGATATTGTAACTTGCACAGTTACTCACATTGATAATTTTGGTGTATTTTGTGATATAGGATATGGAATAAGTGCCCTATTACCTATTGATTTTATATCTGTTTCAAGAATTCAAAGTCCGGCTGACCGTTTTGAAGTTGGTCAAAAAATATATGCATGTATAAAGTCCATTGACGATAATGGAAGAATTGTTTTAAGCCATAAAGAACTTCTTGGAACATGGCTTGAAAACGCGTCTTTTTTCCAAGTTGGTACAACAACCACTGGTGTAGTTAGAAGTGTTGAAAGTTATGGTATTTTTATTGAGTTATCTCCAAATCTTGCTGGTTTAGCTGAAACTTGTGAAGGCATTCAAGTTGGCGATGTTGTAAATGTTTACATAAAAAATATATTACCTGACAAAATGAAAGTTAAGCTTGTTATAATGAGCACTTTAAAAGATGAAAAATTTTGTCCACAAATAAAATATTTTCATACAGACGGTAGAATATCTCATTGGAAATACTCCACCGAAAACTGTATGAAAATAATAGAAACTTTTTTTTAAATTGTATTTACATCAACTATGTTATACAAAGAATAAATAGAATACTGTAACTACTAAGCCCACAGCAAACAACAATAAGCTGTATGTGAAGCTTTCGGTAATATGGATAGCAGGAGACTCGATACCATCGTCTTCTGCTGTTCTTTTTCCTTCAAAGAATGTTTCAGGAATTTCTGCTGTACGCATAAATAATTTACGGAAAATAAGCAAGAATATATCTGTTGTTTTATCAATACATCTTCCAATAAATCCAAAGACAAATGGTAATATTGTGAATACCAATGGCTTCCAAATAAGATTTTCAACAGAAATATTTTGATTCCATGGGTTTACATACCCCTTATCTTTTGTTACAACAGTAAATTTTGCAACTACAAAGTATAACAATGCACCTATTACAAGTGAAATTATTGCACCTTTAAGGTTTGTAAATGAGAAGTAGTTAACAGAATGTTCCATAGGATGTACACCCATAAAATCTGTTGTTATGGAAGCTATTTTATCAAGTGTATTATGTGGCATTGCACCAAACACAAAGATTAAAATACTTACAATACTTATAACAACGCTTGTACGTTTTGAAACATATGATTTATGCAAATTCCATTCTTTTGTTGGATTTTTTACAAATAAGCAGATGAACAATTTTGTCATATATGCCACTGTAAATCCACCACTTACAAGGAAGATAATTTCTGTAAACTGGAAAAATCCTGTTGCAGCATTAACTTCATGCAGAAAATGCATTTTCTCAACGATAGCTTCATGAAGAAGTGTTTTGCTGATATATCCGTTAAAGAATGGTACACCCATAATGCCAAGTGAAGCTACACCAAAACAAGCTGTTAAAACTTTTTTGCCTTTACCAAAACCTTGTACTGTATTAAGGTCAAGGCTATGTGTGTTTTGATATACAATACCTGCACAAGTAAACAATACAAGTTTAATCATTGTATGGTTAATCATATGTAAAACTGTACCGTATGCAGCAATTGTACCATGTTCACCAAGGAATTGTGTCATGGCCACACCAATAACAATAAATCCTATCTGTGACATTGAGGAATAAGCTAATGTTTCTTTAAGATTTGTGGATAAGAACGCACATAATGCGCCAAGGAACATTGTCAAAATACCTATTACAAGCACAAACATTGCCCATTTTTCATTACCCTGCATTATTCTGCTTGTTACAACAATTGCACCAAATATACCTGTTTTGATAAGAATACCTGAAAGTGCAGCACTTGCTGGAGCTGGAGCAGCTGGGTGAGCTTTTGGAAGCCAACCATTAAGTGGAAACATACCAGCTTTTGCAGCAAACCCAAAGAATGTAAGGCCTGCAATAACCATAAGTAAGTTCTGATTTTCAAAACCTGCAACAGCTTGAGCAATTTCATCAATTACAACTGTACCTGTAAATGCATCAAGCATAAAGATACCTGTAAGTGTTACAAGACCACCTATTACAGCAATTGAAAGATAGCTATTTCCTGCTTTAATTGATTCTTCATCTTGATTATGAACAACCAGTGGATAACTTGCAAAGGACATAGCTTCAAAGAATATAAATACTGTGTACAAGTCATTAGCAAGGAAAATGCCAAGTGTTGCACCGAATGTTATTGCCCAAAAGCTATAATATCTTCTGAGATTTTGTGGTGCGTGGTCAAAGTATTCATCAGAAAATACACTTGAACCAACCCAAATTAAACTTGTTGCAACTGCTTGAAGAATCCCAAATCCGCTAACTTTTAAATTTATACCAATACCTGCAAACCAGCTTAATGTTATAACTTGACTGTCAACTAAAGACAAATTAAACATAAAATATAAACAAGCTGCAAGTTCTGCAAGTGAAAGTGCAACCATTGTAAGATTAAGCACTTTTGTATTTTTTACAACTAATGGTAAAAGTCCAATTACCATTGGTGCAAACACCATAAGCAAAATCATGATTTCCATAAATTAAAATCCTCCTTTTGCTACTGTTTCAAGAATGTTGAAAAGCGGTGTAGCCCAGAATGTAATAGACACCATGAGAGCAGTTATAATTCCCATTGGAATAAGCAATCTGCTTGGAGCCTCTTTTACATGGTCAAGTGATTTCTCATCAAAATCTTTTGATGGGAAGTATGCCATTGTGATAATTTCCAAAAGATAGATAGCTGTCATAAATGCAGAGAACATCAACGCACAAACACCGATAAATGGCAAAATATTTGTCATAGATGCTTCTCTAAAAGCTGCTGTTGCCAAAGTATATTTTGACAAGAAACCTGGAAGTGGTGGTATACCGATAAGTGCAATTGAACAAATTGTGAAAAGTGCAAATGTTTTTGGCATTTTCTTTGCATAACCTTCAAGGTCATCAACATATTCTTTGTGATTTGTATAAAGAATTGCACCGGCTGTATAGAACAATACAATTTTGATAAATGCGTGGAACAACATATGTGACATACTGCCTTTAAATCCGTCTGTTGTCATAAGTGTGATACCAAATACAATGTATGCAAGCTGGCTGACTGTGGAGTACGCAAGACGTCTTTTGAGGTGTCTGCTTTTTACGGCTGACCAAGAACCAAAGCATATTGTTATGATAGCGATAATCATTACAACAGATTGCACCCATGTGCCTTTTACAACATCTGTACCAAAAAGATAGAATGTTGTACGCATAATTGCAAAAACACCAGCTTTAACAACTGCAACTGCATGAAGTAATGCTGTAACTGTTGTTGGTGCAACTGAAGCACCAGGAAGCCACCCATGCAATGGGAAAATTGCAGCTTTTACACCAAAACCTACAAACATCAACAAGTATGCAATAAGTATTGTGGTATTTTGTACTGTAACAATACCACCATGTGCAAAGTCTAAAGTATGATTATAGAACAATACAATCATCATACCCACAAAAGAAAGGCTTGCACCACCTACTGAATATATAAGATATTTTTTACCTGCATATTCAGCTCTTTTATCCATTGAGTGCATAACGAGTGGCAATGTTATAAATGTAAGTGCTTCATAGCAAAGATACATTGTAAGCATGTTTGCGCTGAAAGCAAGACCAATTGTAACACCAAAAGTCATAAGATAAAATGAGAAAAACTTAAGCATTTTACCTTCATGTTTCATATATTCAGATGCGTAAATTGTTGCCAATGGCCACAAAAAGCTAACCATTGCTGCAAAAACACAACCCAAACCATCTATTTTAAATGTAATATTAAGCGTATCTGTAAAATTTATTATATTTACAGAAGTACCTCTCATCATAAATAATGATGCAAAAACTATAACAGAGTTAATAGTTGTGCAAATTATAGAATAAGTTGCTCTCTTTTCATCATTTTGAAACTTAATAAACTGAGAAGCATATCCCAAAGCCAATGGAAGTATAATTGGCAAAATAATAAGATAATTATTCATTTTTATACCTCCCCTATATTCCAAATGTGGAAACTACATTTGTAACCACATTAATTAATAATTCTGGATAAATACCAATTGCGATAATAAGTATTGCAAAAATTGCTACCGGAACAATCATTGTTGAATTAACTTCACATTTTTCTTCAACTTCTTGATTTTTTTGTGCAAAAAGTGATTTTGCTGTAATTGAAAGAATGTATCCACCTGTCAATAAAGCTGAAACCATTATGATAATAAAGCCAATAAATTCAACTTCTGCAAATATTCCGTTTAATGCTGATTGTGCAAGGTAATATTTACTTACAAAACCACCTGTGAACGGAACACCTGCAAGAGAAATACCTGCAATTGTAAAGAATGCAAATGTTGCTGGCATTGCTTTACCAAGTCCTGTAAGTTCAGAAACTTTTGTTTTATTTGTTTTGTAAATAATGTTACCTGAGCAAAGGAACAACACATTTTTTGCTAATGCATGGAATACAACTTGCAACAAAGCACCAATAACACCTACTGGGTTAAGCATCATAATACCGAAAATAGCATAAGAAATCTGGCTTGCACTGGAGTATGCCAAACGACGTTTAAATATATTTTCTTTATAAGCCATCATTGACCCCATAAAGATTGTAATAATTGAGAGAATAAGGAATACAAGCTGTACCCATGTTCCCTGCAAAATTTGTGCTCCCACTACAAAGAAAACTATTCTGAGGATTGCAATAATACCTGTTTTTGCAATAATACCACTAAGCAAACCACTTGCTGGAGATGGTGCTTCTGGATAAACTGCCGGAAGCCAAGCATGCATTGGGAACATGCCAGCTTTACAGCTAAATCCAAGAATTGAAATAAATGCAATTATAAGAACTGCTGGAACAGAATTTCCTATATTAGCAGAGATAGCGCCACCTGCAACAAATTCTTTTGTTGGCACAAGGTCGCTTGCATAGAATGCCATAATACCTATAAGTCCACAAAGTGCACCAAAGATTGAGTAGTAAATATATTTTTTAGCAGCCAGTATGCTTTCTTTTGTTTGTGTATGAAGAACAAAAGTATAGCTAGTAATACTCATTGCTTCAAAACAAGTGTAGAAAGTAAATGGGTTTGCTGCGTATGCTGTTGAAATAACACAACCTAAAACAATAAGATAAAAACTTACATAACGTTTTTCGTTTTGTTCAATTTTGAAATATTCTCTGTTGTAAATACTAACAACAAACCATACAAAAGCAAATAATGTTGAGAATAATGTTGCAAGCCAGTCAACTTTAAAGTTAAGTGAAAGTCCCATTGGCATATTGAGCAACAAACAGCTTTCTCCAAAGTTAACAATATTTGAAATAACAACTAAAGCCAATGTTAAAGCTGTAAAAATTGTTGAAATATTATATATCTGTTTTCTATCTTTAATTGGAGAGAAAATCAGAGATATGCCCGAAAGAACAGGCAAAGCAATTGCGAATAAAATTAAATAATTCATCTTTTCTGTCCTCTCATTATAATAATTCTATACCTTTAGCTATAATATTTACTACTGGTTGATAGAACAAACCAAGTAAAATATTTGTAACTATAAACAAAGTCATACCAAATACATATGATTTTGAATTTTTATATCTAACAACAGCACCTTCTGGTTTTGTGAAGATAACTTTAATTGCTTTAACATAGTAAATAGCATTAAGAACCGTACTTACTGCAAGTGCAAATAATGTTATCCACATTTTTGAACCTGTTTCCATTGCTGCCATAGAAATATAATATTTTGAAGCAAATCCTGCAAAGAGTGGAATACCAATCATTGAAAGGCTACCAATCAAAAACGCAAAAGCAGCAAGTGGATTTCTATATGCTGCGCCTTTTAAATCATCAAATGTTTTTTTATGTCCTGATGCACAAGCAAGTCCACCAGCAGCACTAAACAGCATTGGTTTTGTAAGAGCATGGATAATAATGTGCAAGCAAGCAGCAACAAGTCCCCAAACATTGCCAAGACTTATGCCTATATAGATATAACCCATTTGTGCAACAGAAGAAAACGCAATCATTCTCTTAATATGATTTTCTTTAATCGCATTTAATGAACCTATAATCATTGCACATACTGCAAATACAAACAAGATATTTAAAACTTTAAAGGATACCATTGTTTCAAGTCCAACAACTCTAACAATAAATTTAATTAAAAGGATTATATATCCTTTAAGAACAAGACCTGAAAGAATAGCACTTGAAGCAGTTGTTGCACTACCATGTGCATGACTAAGCCATGTGTGGAATGGGAACAATGCGCTCTTTATAGCCATTGCAACACATACAAGACCAATCATAATTGTCAATGGAATTTTATATAGTCCTGCACTAACAATATGTGCAATCTCATCATGCATTGGAACCATGAGAAGATGTCCTGTAATACCGTAAATAAGAACAATTGAGAGCATAAATAAACCAGAACCCAAAGAGCTCATGATAAGATATCTCATTGTTGCGGCAAGTGTTTTTCCACTTTCTTTTGCCATAACTATTGCACAAGCTGAAATTGTGTTAATTTCAACAAAAACGTATGCTGTAAACAAGTCGTTAGTATAAATAAGTGCAAATAAAGAAGAAAGCAAAAGATTTATCATTATGTAAAAATAGTGAAGATTTTTTGGTTTTACATCTTCAAAAATTTCTGTTTTACCACAAACTAAAGCAGCAAGTGTAACAAATGAGAAAATAGTTGCCATCAAAGCTTCAAGCGGACCAAATCGAATTTCATTACCCCATGGTGCTGGGTAGTGACCCATCATATAAGTTATAGATTGTGGAGTTTTAATCATAAACATAAGCAATGATGTGTTCAAAACAAGTGTTGCAGATACAACAACTGTATTTATCCTGAATGCCCACTTACCATTAGCCATAGATGTGATAATACCACCAGCCATGGTAATAAGTATACAGAAGAAAGGAAAGTTTGCTATAAACGGCATATTATTCTCCCTCCTGTCCAGCTTTGAACATAATTTCATCTATATTCAAAGTTTTATATTTTTTATAAAGTCTTTGAACCAAAGACAAAGAAATAGCTGTAACACTTACAGAAACAACAATACCTGTAAGAACCAAGCTACCTGGAATAGGGTTTATGTATGTTTCCATTGATAAGTCCCCATTAACAACAATTGGTGCTAATTTATCAACGATATAAGCTTTTGCTGCAAGAAATAAATAAACCGAAGTTTCCATAATATTAAGACCGATAATCTTTTTGATAAGATTAGGGTGCAAAAGCATAGTTGTAAATCCAATACCAAAAAGGATCATTGACGCTGCTTCATAATAGTTAGCAAATAAATTTGGACCCATTATATTTCCTCCCTGGTAAATAATGCATAGAAGCTGTACATTGTCATTGTAACAATAAATCCAACTGCTATATTAAGTGGTAGGATAAGACCTGATGATATAATATTGCCCGGTGTACCTGTTGGAATTCCTGATGGAATATGGTTTGCACCAGTAAAGAATGAATAGCCTTTTGCTATTGCATAGAAAGATAGTGAAATAAAAGTTACAATTTTTATAACTTTTTCTGAGAAAATCTTTCTTATATTTTGGTATCCATAAGCAGATGACAGCAAAATTAAGCTGGCGCCCATAATAGCACCGCCGGAGAAACCACCACCAGGTGATAAGTGACCATTAAGGACAACATATATACCAAGCATAAGGTTAAATGGAACAATTATTTTTGCCACACGTTTAACTATCAAATCTCTCTTTGGGTCATAAGCTGTAAGTTCTTCACATGGTTTGCCTTTTTTGTCTTTTCTCATAAGCATCATAACACTACAAGAAGCAACAAACAAAACACAAGATTCACCAAATGTGTCAAATGCACGATAGTCAAGAATAATACCGGCAATGATATTTACTGCACCTGTTTCTTCCATTCCTTTTTCTATATATCTTTTTGTAACTTCGTTATTTACAGGATTAGAAAATTCACCATAACGTGGCAAATATGAAACTGTTATTAGCAATACAGTAATAATAGATAATGCAACAGCAACACTTATTGCTCCATAAAAGCCTCTGAAAACTTTATATCCTCTTTCATCTCTCCATTGAAAATATCTTTCTTTTAAACTTTTTTCTTTATGATTTGATGGTTTACGAATTTCTTTTTCCTTTTCTTTTGGCTCGAAAGATACTTCACCATTTACAAATTTTATAATTTGGGAGAACCAACTATTTATCATCATTTTCTTCTTCGTCCTCCTCTTTTAATTGTTTAACATTTTTAAGTGTGATAAAGAATAATATACTTGTTACACCAGCACCAACTGCTGCTTCTGTAATAGCAAGGTCTGGAGAACGCAACAATAACCAAAGTATACACATAATAGAGCTATATGACATGAATATAGTTACTGTTGAGAACAAGTTTTTTGCAAGGCATGCTGTGACAGCACAAACAATTAAAAACAAAAGCAATACTAATTCAAATGCTATCATTTTTTTACAACCTCACATTCATCAAGAATTTTTTCGTTTGCAATCACTTCTGTTCTTGCAAGATAGTGAGATGCAACTGGGCTTGCTATCCAGAAAAAAACCACCATAATAACAAGTTTTAAAGTTATTATTGAAAATCCTGTTTTAATAATAATGCCTATGAGCATTAAAATCGCACCCATTGTATCAGCTGTTGCACCAATTTGCATTCTGTTGAGAACATAATTTAAACGGAAGTTACCTATAAGAGCAGTGATTATAATATGTAAACCCGCAAGTATAAATAATGCAGAAATAATAAGTCTAATTGTCATTTTTATCTACCTCCTGCTTTATATTCTTCAAGTCATTTGCTCTGTCCATATTATGACTTCTAAGATACATTTTACAGAGAATAATAACAGTGATAAAGCCCAAAACTGCGTAAATAAGTGCAATATCAACAATATAATTTTCACCCAGTATAGCCGCAATAAAGCTTATGAAAATCATAATAACTGTTCCTATGCTATTAACAGCTAATATTCTATCTGAAAAGTGTGGACCGATAACAGTTCTTAGAAAATATCCAAAAATCACAAGAGCCAAAACCACCAAAACACATACAATAAAACCATTATAAATTGTCTCAGCCATTGCAGTTTTCCTCCATTTTTTTAAGTAATTTTATAAATACAGAATCTTCTATACCATCAGCCAAGGTGTAATCCAAAGCGTGTACACAGAAATGATTATCATCCACATCTACTGTGATTGTACCTGGTGTGATTGTTATACTATTAGCAAGAATAAATCTTAGAAATTCATTTTTTATGTCCACATCAAAAAATACAATCTGTGGCTGAATTTCTATTTTTTTACTGTATATTCTTTTATATACAGCAATTGCGGATTTGAAAATCTCAATAACTAAAACCACTATATAAGCAAGTCCCCAGAAAAAATTCTTACAAAAAACGATTTCGCTTTTTGCAGAATATTCAAGAAATTTGCACATAAACCAAAATATAGCTGTTGATAAAATAACACCTATAACAAGGATTTCTGTGGTTATTTTGCCATTGAGAGCAATCCAGAATAACAATAATAAAATGTACATTTTGAACCTCTTCTTATTTTTTTAACGTTTTTATATATTATTTTTAAATATATATATTAATTCTTATTATATAACTATGTGTCGATTTGTACATACAATTATAATAAATGGCAAAAAATTTGTAATAATCAGTTAATATAGTTATAATTTTGTTCAATAATTTTATATAATTTATACTAACAATTATTATTTTCTCTCAACTATTTTTTTATTTGGGCAAACATAAAATCCGAGCAAGTATAACTTGCACGGATTTATCTGAATAAGTATTTTAAGTATTTTACTTGTATTAATCTCTTTCTATTTTAATACCTGTAATTTTTTTACCTTCATGACTATCAGACTGTGATTTTTGATGTTCTTTCATATCTTTATTGATAAAGTAGAACAATATTTCTCGAAGAACAATAATTGCACCAAGCATAATAATTTCTTCTTTTGTTCTTACTATTACAGTTCTCAAAATTTCAGCAGCCATTTTGAATTCCAATCCAGTTACCATTGCTGTCCCTAAAGTGTTGCGGATATTAACTGAATTTTCTGCTTTAGAGAAATTTCCAAGATAAGCAGCAAATGCTCTAAATGCACCTGTTGTTACTATAAATATACCAATAATTTCAATTATATGGATAAGGATAGGTAGGTACTGGTGTAAAATGTGCTCTAACATTGTAGATACCTCTTATCTTAAAAATATTATTTTTGTGGTACTGATTCCCAGTCTTTAAGGAATCTTTCAATACCTGCATCTGTAAGTGGATGTTTTGTCATTTGTTCGATAATTTTATATGGAACAGTTGCAATGTGTGCACCAGCCATAGCTGAAGCTGTAACGTGAATTGGGTTTCTGATTGAAGCAGAAATAATTTCTGTTTCAATACCATGAATTGAGAATATTTCGCTTACTTCACTAATAAGGTTAATACCTTCTTGACCGATATCATCAAGACGGCCTACAAATGGACTTACATATGTTGCGCCAGCTCTTGCTGCAAGCAATGCCTGTGCTGCAGAGAAGATGAGTGTAACATTTGTTTTGATGCCCTTTGCAGAAAGAGCTTTTACTGCTTTAAGACCTTCTAAGCACATTGGAATTTTGATAACAATGTTTTCGTGAATCTTAACCAATTCCATTGCTTCTTTAACCATTGTTTCACTTTCAAGAGAGATAACTTCTGCAGAAATTGGACCATCAACAATTGATGTGATTTCTTTTACAACTTCTTTAAAATCTCTGCCTTCTTTAGCAATAAGTGAAGGGTTTGTTGTTACACCGCAGATAACACCAAGGTCATTTGCTTTTCTAATTTCATCAACATTAGCTGTATCGATAAAAAGTTTCATATTTGTCCTCCAAAAAAACCTATATTTTTTACTTCGACCATAATAACACAAATTTTCATATTTTACAATACTTCTTTACAATTTAAACAAAAGATAGTACAATAGTACATAAATTTAAGAGTAATTGGAGGATGAGTAAATGAGCAATAATTCTGCATTTACGGCCGGTGTTCGATTTGGTGGAATTTCTGATAGAACAGAAATTAAAATTTTGGTATGCTATCTTTTAAGTAATGTTAATCAACCTGTATCTGCACAACAGATTATAGACACTTTGGTTGGACAAGAGCTTGTAAATTATTTTGAATTGCAAGACGCGCTTTCTCATCTTTCACAACAAAATCTTATTACAGAAAACAATGGTCTTTACTCTATCACAAAAGAGGGCATTGACATCAGCAAACAACTTGAAAAAGCTTTGCCTTACTCTGTTAGAGAAAGAGCCTATAAAGCTGTTATAGAAATTTTGCAATATGCAGCATTAAAAAAGCAAAATCAAACAAGTATCACAACTTTGTATGAGGGTGGTTATAATTTAAACTGTACTATATCTGACAAGGATTTTGTATTATTTTCATGCGATATTCACATGCCAAATGAAAAAAGTGCTCTTTTGGCTCAAGAAAAATTTATAAAGCATGGACATGAGATATTCAAGTGCGTTCTTGGCATTACAACAAATAATCCCAAAATGTATAAATCGTTTTTGGAACATCAAGAAGAAAATCAAAATATATAAATAAAACAGAACTTTCCTAATATGGTTAGTTCTGTTTTTTATTTTAAATATTATCATTTAGTTCCGGTAACATATCCCATGTTCTCTTAGGCATAAAGCTCATTCTGCATTTTGGATTATATCTTTCTTTTATAGAGATAGTATCATAAAATAGTTTCCAAAGTTTTTGCATTGCAAGTTCATCATCATTAAATTCCGGAAGCTGTATATTTTCCACTGACATAATTTGAGTTATATTTTTATCATGTAATAATACTTGATTATTTGTACTGTCATATATCATAAATGACTGATTAAAAAATCGCTCCACAAAATGATTTGCAATCAATGGCAATATTTGATTTTTAGGTTTTATTTGTGAAATATATACATCATTTGATTTATAAAACCTTACCAGCCCCAAATACAAATGTTTTTCTCTGTGTATATGTTTATTTGCCTTTAACAGAAAATCCACATCTTCATCTGATACTAATTTGGCTATGTTATATCCAACTTTAAAGCCCTTTACAACATACCACAACATATGAATTTCTTTTCCTTTTTGATAACTGAGCATACATTCTTGTAAAAATCTTATTGTGTATTTTGAAATTTTATTTTTAATTGCTTTTTTTACTTGTTCTGATTTTTCAATATCTGTTGTAATTGTTACTTGTTGATAAAAACTTGCCTGAACATTATCCTCACTTGTTATGTCAACGGGTTTAAATTGTGAATAATAATATGTATACACACAATTCATAAAGCCATCAAAAGTTCCATCATAAACGAATATTACATCTGTCCGCTTACGCATTTATAAACATCCTCTCTGGTTATTCTGTTTTCAAAAAGGCTTAATTGTTCTGATTGATAATCTAAGTTAAAACCTGTGGATTGTCCTATAAGATATCTCTCTGCATTTTCTCTATCAATTTTTACATAAGGAGCTGATTTTCCTTTGCAAGTTATAAAGAACTGTGCTCTTTTTAAAACCACCCCAATTTTTTGTAGTGCATCAAAATCAAGAAAAGCAATTTTTCTTGCAGAAATAATTCTTTTGGCACTTGTAACTCCAATACCTGGTACACGCAATAGCATTTCATACGGTGCAGTATTAACTTCACAAGGAAATAAATGCATATTGTTTAATGCCCAATTACATTTTGGGTCTAAAAACTGGTTAAACATTGTATTTTTTTCGTCCAAAATTTCATCTGCACGAAAATTATAAAATCTCAAAAGCCAGTCTGCCTGATACAATCTGTGTTCTCTTAACAAAGGTGGCTTTGTATCAATAGCCGGAAGTAATTTGTCGTTATTTACAGGAACATAGGCTGAAAAATATACTCTTTTAAGACTATAATTGTCATATAGTCCTTGTGTTAGACGTAAAATATGTAAATCGCTTTCATTACTAGCTCCAACTATCATTTGAGTTGATTGCCCTGCTGGAGAAAATTTTGGAGCATGTTTATATAGCGCCAAATTGTATTTTGACTGTTGATTGTGTTGTTGAATTGCTCTCATTGGCGTAAGTATTTTATTTTTTGATTTTTGTGGAGCAACCTTTTCAAGACTTTTCGCACTTGGCATTTCTATATTTACGCTTAATCTGTCAACAAGAAGTCCTATCTTTTCTACAAGTTCCGGACTTGTTCCGGGAATTACCTTTGCGTGAATATACCCATTAAATTTATATTCATACCTAAGTATTTCAATTGATTTTATTATTAATTCCATGGTGTAATCTGGACTTTTTAAAACTCCAGATGATAAAAATAAACCTTCAATGTAATTTCTTTTATAAAAATTTATAGTTAAGTCAGCAAGCTCCTTTGGAGTAAATGCAGTGCGTCTTACATCATTACTTTTCCTATTTATACAATATGCACAATCATACTCACAGTAGTTTGTAAACAAAACTTTAAGCAGTGATATACATCTTCCATCTGATGACCAGCTATGGCATATACCACCTTTAAATGTTGTTCCAACACTACCGTTTTTACTTCTGTTTGAACCACTTGAACTGCATGATGCATCATATTTTGCAGATTCCGAAAGTATTTCTAATTTTTCAAATATATCCATAATACTACCTCATAACTATATTACATATCATAACATCTATTAGTTGTTAAATCAACTATTTTTACAACTTTTAGTTGTCTTTTATTGTAAATCTAGTTATAAAGTATTCGGCAAATTCATAATATATAAAATTTATATATAATTATAACTTTTTTGTTTAAAATTTTATTACATTTTTCACAATAAAGGTGTATACTTATTTCATATTTAAGATGGAGGTTTTGCCATGAAACTTACTTTTTTAGGTGCCTGTCATGAAGTTACAGGCAGTATGATATTACTTGAGGCATGTAATAAAAAGATACTAATTGATTGTGGAATGGAGCAAGGCGTTGATGTTTTTGAAAATGTTGAGCTTCCGATAACTGCTGGAGAAATTGATTATGTATTATTAACACATGCACATATAGACCACTCTGGTCATTTACCGTTACTTGTAAAAAATGGTTTTAAAGGTGAAATTCATTCAACAGATGCAACTGCTGATTTATGTGCCGTTATGTTAAAAGACTCTGCACATATACAGGAATTTGAAGCAGAATGGCGAAATAGAAAAAATCGCCGTGCCGGTATGGAAGAATATGAGCCTGTATACACTATGGAAGATGCAATTGCTGCAATTGAGATGTTTGTACCTCACTTTTATAAAAACAAGTTTACATTATGTGATGGCATTGAAGTAAACTTTATTGACGCCGGACATCTTTTAGGTTCATCTTCAATTGAAGTTTGGGTTACCGAAGAAAACACAACAAGGAAAATTGTATTCTCCGGTGATATTGGTAACTTAAATCAGCCAATCATAAATGACCCAGAATACATTGATACAGCAGATTATGTAATTATGGAATCCACATACGGAAATAGAAATCACGGAGAAAAACCTGACTATATAAAAGAACTTGCAGATATATTAAACCGTACATTTGAGCGTGGTGGTAACGTTGTTATTCCTTCTTTTGCAGTCGGAAGAACACAGGAAATGCTATATTTCTTTAGAGAGATAAAAGAGCGTGGATTAGTTAAACCTCAGAATTTTGAAGTATATGTAGATAGTCCATTAGCTATTGAAGCCACAACTATTTTTAAAGAAAATAGTGCAGACTGTTTTGATAAAGAAACTAAATCACTTTTAAAACAAGGAATCAACCCTTTACAGTTTGACGGACTTAAAGTTTCTGTTACAAGTGAAGAATCAAAACTTATAAACTTTAATAACTCTCCAAAGGTTATTCTTTCTGCCAGTGGAATGTGTGAAGCAGGCAGAATAAGACATCATTTAAAACACAACTTATGGCGTCCTGAATCTACTGTACTGTTTGTTGGGTACCAAGCTGTAAATAGTCTTGGCCGAAAAATATACGATGGCGCTGCTAGTGTTAAACTTTTTGGTGAAACTATTGAAGTTAGAGCAGAAATAAAACATCTTGCCGGTATAAGTGGTCATGCTGACAACAACGGGCTATTGAAATGGATTGAAAGTTTTGAAAATAAACCTGAAAAAGTTTTTGTCGTTCATGGTGATGATGAAGTTATGAACGATTTTACTCAGCAACTGTCAGCTAAAGGATTTAACGTAACTGCTCCTTATTCCGGAAGTGTTTATAATTTAATAAGCAATCAATATGAAATCACCACACCACCAGTTCCAATCTCTAAAGCTTATAAATCAAACAGCAGAACAGAAACTGTATTTGGCAAACTTGTTGCTGCTGGAAAACGCTTATTAAGTGTTATTGAAAAAAATAAAGACGGTGCAAATAAAGACCTTGCAAAATTCACAAGTCAAATTCAATCCTTATGCGATAAATGGGATAGATAAACAAAAAACTGTCACAGAAGTTATCTGTGACAGTTTTATTTTTACATATTATTTATTATTTTGTTTATATTCAATATATTCATCATATGTCATAAGTTTATCAACAATAGAGCCGTCTTCTTTAATTTCAATAATACGGTTTGCAATTGTTTCAATGAATTGATGGTCGTGACTTGAAAACAATACTGTACCTTTAAAATCAACTATACCGTTGTTAACTGCTGTAATAGATTCAAGGTCAAGGTGGTTTGTTGGTTGGTCAAGCATAATAACATTAGATTCACTCATCATCATACGGCTAAGCATACATCTAACTTTTTCACCACCAGAAAGAACATTAACTTTTTTATAAACATCATCACCACTGAAAAGCATTCTGCCCAAAAATCCACGCAAGAAGCTTTCTGTTTGGTCTTTTGAGTATTGACGAAGCCATTCAACAAGGTTCATATCGTTGCCTTCAAAAAATTCTGTGTTATCTTTTGGAAAATAGCTTCTTGATGTACTTACACCCCATTTGATAAATCCGCTGTCTGGTTCAATTTCTCCATTAAGAACTTTAAACAATGCAGTCTGCCCTGCTTCGTTATCACCAACAAGAGCAATCTTATCGAGACGGTTAATATAAAAAGATATATTATCAAGAACTTTTACACCATCAATAGTAACTGTAAGGTCTCTAACCTCTAAAACATCTTTGCCAACTTCTCTATCTTGTACAAAATTTACAAATGGGTATTTACGAGATGATGCTGGCATTTCTTCAAGTTGAATGTTATCCAAAATCTTTTTACGGCTTGTAGCCTGTTTAGACTTTGATTTATTTGCAGAAAATCGACGAATAAATTCTTCAAGCTGTTTGATTTTTTCTTCTTTTTTCTTATTTTGGTTTTTAATAAGTTGATTCATAAGCTGGCTGGATTCATACCAGAAGTCATAGTTACCAGCATACATTTTAACCTTATTATAGTCAATATCAACTGTATGAGTACATACTGTATTAAGGAAGTGACGGTCATGAGATACAACCAAAACTGTTCCTGGGAAATCTATGATAAATTCTTCAAGCCATGCAATAGCATCAATATCAAGATGGTTTGTAGGTTCGTCCAAAAGAATAATGCTTGGTTTACCAAACAAAGCTTTTGCAAGCAAAACTTTAACTTTATCACGACCATTAAGGTTTTTCATTTGTGTGTAATGAAATTCTTTATCAACACCAAGACCATTTAATAATTGCAAAACTTCTGTTTCTGCTTCCCAACCGTCAAGTTCTGCAAATTCACCCTCAAGTTCTGCTGCTTTTTCTCCGTCTGCTTCACTGAAATCTGGTTTTGCGTACAACTCGTCTTTTTCTTTCATAATTTGATAAAGACGAGGGTTGCCCATAATTACAGTGTCCATTACCGAATATTCATCAAATTTAAAGTGGTCCTGTTCCAAAACAGACATTCTTGCATTTTTATCAAGAAATATTTCACCTTTTGTTGGCTCTCTTTGTCCAGACAAGAATTTAAGCAATGTACTTTTGCCAGCACCGTTTGCACCGATTATCCCATAACAGTTGCCTTCTTTAAAATCAAGGTTAACATCTTTAAAAAGAGTTTGCCCGTCAAACTCGTGTGTAAGCTCTTTTACAGATAACATTATTTTCTCCTTATAATTATAATACATTTAATTATTCAAATTTATACGAAATACATTATCTACTATAAATTTAAAAAAGTCAATAACACTTTGTATAGCTTATGAATATAATTAAATTAAAAGGAGGATTTATATTATGGCAAATCAAAACTATCCTGTATATCCAGGCACAGCTTTAAGAGTTGGCTCTGGCGGTAGTGATGTTAAAACAATGCAACAATACTTAAACGGCATTGGTGTTGTATATACAGCAATAAACAGATTAACTGTTGATAGCAAGTTTGGAGCTAATACTCAAAAGGCTGTTATTCGTTTTCAAAAACAATTTGATTTATCACCTGATGGTGTTATTGGCAAAAATACTTGGAATAAAATTGTCGAAGTTTATCTGTCTGTTGCAGATTACAAAGCACTTGATGTAAAAACAAAATATCCTGGTCTTATGGTAAAAGGTTCTTCTGGCGATAGTGTAAGATTTTTGCAAAGCTATCTTAACACAATCAAAAAGAAAAAAAATTTATCATGGCCAACACTAACAGTTGACGGTATATTTGGAAGCAACACACAATCTGCTGTATCAGGTTTTCAATACATTTATAGTCTTACAGTTGATGGAAAAGTTGGTACAAATACATGGTCAAAACTCATACCAGAGTTTAACACTCTTATCAAAGTTTAAATTTTTAATAAGCGACCTATACAAAACAGTACAGGTCGCTTTTATTTTATAAATCATAATTGAAATTTAAATATATTTAAGCTATATTATAAATATAATGAATATATTAACTAAACGTAAAATACTTTTATCCGGAGGTAAAAATGAATATTGCTCTTTTGGGTTTTGGCACAGTTTGTAAAGGTGTTTATGAAATTTTAAAAGAAATGCCAGAATATAATATAAAAAGAATACTTATACGCAATCCTGACAAAAAATATATGGATAGTATGACTCTATCATTTGACGATATTGAAAACGACCATACAATTGATTTGGTTGTAGAAGCCATCGGTGGATTACATCCTGCAAAAGAATATATACTAGCATCATTGAAAGCAAAAAAACACGTTGTAACTGCAAATAAGGCTGTTGTTGCAAAATATTTTGATGAATTTATATCGGTTGCTAAAGAAAATAATGTAAAATTTATGGTTGAAGCAACTTCGGGTGGTGGTATTCCCTGGATTAAAAATCTCCAAAGAGTTTCAAGGATAGATGATGTTTCAAGCTTATATGGTATAATGAATGGTACATCAAACTATATTCTTTCTGCTATGACTAACGAAAACAAAGATTTTGATGATGTTTTAAAAATTGCTCAGGAACTTGGATATGCAGAAAGTGACCCTTCTGCCGACATTGATGGTGACGATATACGAAATAAATGTGCCATTTCTGCATCCATAGCTTTTAAAAGCTTAGTTTGTGTTGATAATATAAACCAATTTGGCATAAGAAATATAACAAAAGCCGATATCAATTGGTTTCAAAATCAAAATCTTGTCTGCAAATTATTTGCCAATGCAATAAAAGAGAACAACTGTTATGATGCTGTTGTTGAACCTGTACTTTTAAACAAAAATACTATTGAAGCCAATGTTTCTCAAAATTATAATATTACTCATCTTTTTGGCAAAACTATTGGAGAAATAAAGTTATTTGGACAAGGCGCTGGAGGACTGCCTACTGGAAATGCAATTGTACAGGATATAATCGATATAAAAGAAAATCAAGCATTTGACATAAGTCTTAACAAAACATTATCTAAAGCAAATATTATTTCCGGGAAATATTATATAAGAACAAGTAGTATTGATTCAAAAATTATTCCAAATAATATAATAGAATATAAAGATGAAACACATTCAAACACAATTATTATCACAAAAGAAATTTTATCTTCTGATATACATAAAATAATCCACCAAAATCCTGATAAAAAATTTTTTATAGCAAGATTTATTTAATTAAAAATAGTCATAATAATAAGTTTTTTACCTAATATTGTGACTATTTTTTTCATTATTTTACATAAATTTTACAAAACCATGTATATATCGTTTACATAAGTTATTTAGAATATCTTTGAAAATAATTTTTGAAAGTAGTATTTGGGGAAAAATTTATGAGTATTTTTAATCTATTCACGTTACTTGGTGGACTTGCCATGTTTTTATATGGTATGGATGTTATGGGCAAAGGCTTGGAAAAACAAGCTGGAAGCAGACTTCATTCAATACTTGAAAAGCTAACTTCAAGTCCTTTTAAAGGATTTATTCTTGGACTTATTGTTACTGCAATAGTACAATCTTCATCAGCAACAACAGTTATGGTTGTTGGTTTTGTAAACTCCGGCTTTATGACACTTGCACAAGCTATTGGTGTTATTATGGGTGCTAATGTTGGCACAACTGTAACTGCTTGGATTTTATCATTATCCGGTCTTCAGGGAGATTCTTTTTTTGTAACACTTTTAAAGCCTTCTACATTTGCACCTATTCTTGCATTTATAGGTATAGTTCTGTACATGGCATCAAAGAAAGAAAAAAACAAAAATATTGGTGTGATTTTTCTTGGATTTACCATCCTTATGACTGGTATGGACCTTATGTCTGGTGCTGTTAAACCTTTATCTCAAGTTCCAGAATTTACACAATTATTTACAGTTTTCTCAAACCCAATTCTTGGTTTACTTATAGGTGCTTTACTAACTGCTGTAATTCAGTCTTCATCTGCCTCTGTTGGTATATTGCAGGCATTATCTGTTACAGGTGCTGTAACATACGGAAGTGCTATTCCAATTATACTTGGTCAAAATATTGGTACTTGTGTAACCGCTCTTCTCTCTTGTTTTGGTGCAAACATAAATGCAAAGCGTACAGCTGTGGTTCATCTATATTTCAATATTATCGGTTCTATCTCATTTATGATACTATTCTATTCAGCAAATGCAATATTTAAGTTTGCTTTTATAAATGACAGCATCAATGCAGCTGGTATAGCAGTAGTTCATACTCTTTTTAATGTAACAGCAACAGCAGTTATGCTTCCTTTGGCTTCCGTGCTTGAAAAACTTGCTTGTGCAACAATTAAAGATGATAAAAAAGAGGAAAAATTCCAACTATTAGATGAACGTCTTATTCAAACTCCTGCTATTGCAGTTGAACAAAGTAAGAAAATGGTTCGTCTTATGGCAACAGAAGCACACGACTCTGTTATAAAATCTCTCTCTTTGCTTGATTCATGGAATGAACAATCCTCTGAAGAAATTATTATTAGTGAGAAAACTGTTGATAAATATGAAGACAAACTTAGCACATATCTTTTGAAAATCTCAAATCAAGACTTAAATAAAGAAGAAAGTCGTGAGCTAACAAAAATATTACATGTTATTGGCGACCTTGAAAGAATTAGCGACCACTCTGTAAATCTTGTGAAAATTGCTGAGGAAATAAAAACTAAAAAAATAGCATTTTCAAGCAATGCTATAGATGAAATTGAAGTTTTGAAAAAAGCAACTGTTGAAATTATTGATACAACAATGACAGCTTATCTTGATAATGATTTTACACTTGCATTGCAAACACAGCCTCTAGAAAAAGTTATTGATGAGTTGGCATATGAAATAAAAAATCTTCATATTGAAAGACTTAAAAATAATGACTGCACAATACAACACGGTTTTATTCTCTCAGACTTATTAAATAACTGTAAAAGATTGGCAGACCACTGCTCAAATATTTCAATAGCTCTTATTGAATCAGAAACAGATTCTTTTGCTCCTCATGGATATGTTAAAAATCTTAAAAAGCAAAGTGCAGAAAATTATTATGCACTTTTAGAAGAAAAAAGAACAAAATATAAAATTTAATTGACAAATCACAATGTGTAATGTATAATAGATTTTGTTACACATTGTATATGCGGGTGTGGCGGAATTGGCAGACGCGCTAGACTTAGGATCTAGTGTCTACACGTGCAGGTTCAAGTCCTGTCACCCGCACCAAA
>JAHHUD010000050.1 GCA_020024185.1 Oscillospiraceae bacterium
ATAATTATTGAAATTACATAATTGCTAAAGTAATATCCAAATCTTGCATCAGGAGTAAAGCTGAACAAAGTTACAATAAAGTTTGCAAGTGTTGGAATATCTGTGATGTAGAAAATTGACCAGCCAATTACAACTGCAAGTAAGGTGTAAATTCTTGCAAGAACAGGGTGTTTGTTAAGATAATCAAGTAAGAACACTTTTTCTATACTTAAAAGTGCAAAATAGTATAAGCCCCAGAACATAAAATTCCAGTCAGCACCATGCCAGAAACCTGTAAGAAACCATACAATAAGCATGTTTATTATTTGTCGTTTAAGCCCTTTTCTGTTGCCACCAAGAGGAATGTATACATATTCTCTAAACCAACTGCCTAAAGTCATATGCCAACGACGCCAAAATTCTGTAATACTTTTTGAAATATAAGGCAAGTTAAAGTTCATAGGGAAGTCAAAACCGAGCATTTTTCCAAGACCAATTGCCATAAGAGAGTATCCAGAAAAGTCAAAATAAATTTGCAGAGTGTAAGCAATAATACCAAGCCAAGCAAGTGGAGAACCAACAGCAAAACCAAGACTTTCAATGTCTGTCCACAAAGCACCGACATTATTTGCAATAAGGACTTTTTTACCAAGACCGAAAATAAATAACTTAATACCTTCATTTATTTCATCAAGAGTAATTCTGCCCTCATATGTATTAAGCTTTTTATTAATATCAGTATATTTTACAATAGGGCCAGCGATAAGCTGTGGGAACATTGTTACAAAAGCAGAGAAATTGATAATATTTTTTTCAGCAGAAACCTTATTTCTGTAAACATCTATAGTATAACTCATAGTTTGGAATGTGTAGAAACTTATTCCCAAAGGAAGAGTTATGTGTGGAAGAGGTATTGATGTTCCAAACAAATTATTTATATTTAAAATGAAGAAATCTGTATACTTAAAGAACAACAAACTGCCAAGATTAAAACAAACAGATACAGCCATAGCTGTATTCATTATTTTTTTATTGCCGCGATTTTTTTCTATTGTTTGTGATGCAAAAAAGTCAACGACTGTGCTGGCAATCATAATTGGAAAATATTTGACTTCACCCCAAGAATAAAATATAAGGCTAGCAATTGTAATAATTCCATTTTTAAACTTATATGGTGCTAAATAATATATAAGTAAGACTATAGGTAAAAATCTAACAATGAAAAATATGTTACTGAAAATCAAATTTTTAATCCTCCATAATACAGGGTACAAAAAAGGTCGGAGTCGATTATAACTCCGACCTTTAGTCATTTATTTATTATTTAAACGCTTCGTCAATTGCTGTATCAACAGCTTTGTAAGCTTCTGAAACACTAACTGATTCATCGCCACCGATTACAAGAACTGCAAAATTGCCTTTAACAACAACTCTGCCTTCTTTTGCTTTGTCAAGGGCAATTGAAGGGTAGTTTTCATGGCTTTTTACAATGCTTTCTTTGTAAGATTCAAGGTTTTGTTTAACAGTATCAATTTTACCGTCATTAGCTTCAATTACAATAATTTGGTCTGCACATTGACTGCCATTTTGTGTAACTTTACCAGCATAGCTTTTTACATCATCTTTATTCATACTCATCATGATTGTAAGATATTCTTCATTAAGGTCACCAGCTTCGGATACTGCAACAGAAGAATTGATTTTATTCAAAACTTCATTAACATCATAAGAAGCTTTTGTGTCACCATCTCCACCACCACAAGCAGTTAGAAATGTCAATGAAAGTGTAAGAGTTAAAAGAATAGATGCTATTTTTTTCATTTGAATGCTCCTATTATTAATTTAATAATTTTCTATTTTATTATGATACCATAATACAAATTTAAGTCAATTTTATGCAATATAATTTTACACTAGTTTTACTTTGTAACAACAAAATCATCAACAAGAACTACCTCAGTAGCACCACTTTTGAGACTTGGTGCAATACTTGTGAGCAATGTTTTAAAACTACCAGTAGATTGAGTTGCACCTGCAACTATGTCAATGGAACTGATTTTTCCACTTTCTAAGAATTGATTAATAAGGTCTTTGTTGTATTTTGCAGGATAAGTGCCAACAATTGGTTCCATTTGTTTCTTGTAAGCTTCATTTTCACTTTTAAGAGAACCATCATCAGAGCTTATAGCATCAAAAACTAATTCAGTAACTTCACCGTTTTGAACAGTGATTTCAATATAATCCTTCCAACCGTATACATCGAAATTTTTGTACTCTGCACGATAGTGACCGTCTTTAAGGTTTTTTAAAGTATCGTCTGTACATGCAGTAAGAGTAAAAATACAGAGAACTGATATAATAAATGTATAAAATAATTTTTTCATAATCAAACTTCCTTTTAAGTAAATTTTTATCTAGTTGTCTATCTAAAATCTTTAAATAAAATTTAGTGTTCTGAATTATAAATAACAACAAATTGAATAAATTTATAATCAAAATCTCTTCTTATTATATTTAATATGTGATGTTTTGTCAAATATACAAGCAATTAGTTAACGAATTATTTACATATATGTAACAAGATATCAATGTATAATGGCTCTATTGACATAAATAGCCTATTATTTTAAAATATTATAGCACATAAATATAGGAAGTTGAGGTAATTAAGTTAAACATATCAAAAGTTTATCACAATTACGATATAAATTTAACATAAATAAGGATATAATAATAACTTGAAAAGGAAGTTAAGAGTGAAAAAAACAAAGAAGTTGACAACAACTGCCATGCTTTTTGCGTTGGCAATAGTATTATCATTTATAGAAAGCATGATTATGCCTTTATTTGCATTGCCACCGGGGATTAAACTTGGACTTGGCAATGTTGTGGTTATGTACTGTATGGTATATATGGGGTATTCTAGCGCCTTTGAAATTACTGCACTTAAAGGTTTTTTCTCTTTTTTAACAAGAGGAGCTACAGCAGGTGTTTTAAGTTTTTTGGGTGGCTTTTTCTCAATTACAATAATGTATATACTTAAAAAATTTTTTAAAGACAAGATAAATTATTTTACACTATCAATTTTTGGTGCTCTATTCCATAATATTGGTCAGATTGTAGGTTTTTCTTTGTTCTTTTCAAATATAGCACCTATGGCTTATTTGCCGATATTAAGCATTTCGGCAATAATAATGGGTATGGTGACAGGGGCAATTTTAAAAGTTGTAATTCCTGCACTTAAAAGAATTTAGCAAATATAATTAAAAAGGAGATATATAAAATGATTATTAAACCTTTATTTGACAAGGTTGTGCTTAAACAACCGGAAAAAAATGAAACAACAAAAAGTGGTATTATCCTTTCTGCGTCAGCACAGGAAAAACCAGAATTTTTGGAAGTTATTGCAGTTGGTGATGGTGCAATAGTTGACGGAGAAAAACAACCAATGCTTGTAAAAGTTGGAGATAAAGTTCTTGTTGCAAAATATGCAGGTACACAAGTTGAAATGGATAAAAAAGAATATACTATTGTATCTCAGCAAGATATACTTGCAATAGTTGAATAATAAAGGAGTAAAGTTATTATGGCAAAAATGATTGTATATGGTCAACAGGCTCGTGAAAGTCTTCAGAAAGGTATAGACACACTTGCTGATACAGTTAAAATTACACTTGGTCCAAAAGGTAGAAATGTTGTTTTGGAAAGAAAATTTGGCTCTCCACTTGTTACAAATGACGGCGTAACAATTGCAAAAGAAATTGAAATTGCTGACCCATTTGAAAATTTGGGAGCACAAATGCTTAGAGAAGTTGCAACAAAAACAAATGATGCAGCTGGTGATGGTACAACAACAGCAACAGTTTTGGCACAAAGCCTTGTTAAAGAAGGTATGAAAAATGTTGCAGCTGGTGCAAACCCAATGGATATAAAACGTGGTATGGCAAAAGCTTGTGAAGCAGCAACAAAAGCTATTGTTGCAAATAGTAAAGAAGTTTCTGGTTCAGAAGATATAGAAAGAGTTGCAACAGTATCTGCACAAGACGGATATGTTGGAAAACTTATTGCAGAAACAATGGAAAAAGTTGGAAAAGAAGGCGTTATAACAATTGAAGAATCAAAAACTGCTGACACATTCTCAGAAGTTGTTGAAGGTATGCAGTTTGAACGCGGTTATATAACACCATATATGGTTACAGATACAGACAAAATGGAAGCTGTTATAGATGACGCTTCAATTTTGATTACAGATAAGAAAATTTCTTCAATTCAAGAAATTCTTCCACTTCTTGAAGAACTTATCCAGTCTGGCAGAAAACTTGTTATTATTGCAGAAGATATAGAAGGTGAAGCACTTTCTACATTGATTGTAAATAAACTTCGTGGTGTGTTTACTTGTGTTGCAGTTAAAGCTCCAGGTTTTGGTGATAGAAGAAAAGAAATGCTCCAGGATATAGCTATTCTTACTGATGGTGTTGTTATTAGCGAAGAACTTGGCTATGACCTTAAAGAAACAACAATTGATATGCTTGGCCGTGCAAGACAAGTTAAAATTACAAAAGAAACAACAACAATTGTTGATGGTGCAGGTGAAAAAGAAGACATCCAATCAAGAGTTAATCAAATCAGAGCACAAATGGAAACAGTTACATCTGACTTTGATAGAGAAAAACTTCAAGAAAGACTTGCAAAACTTGCAGGTGGTGTTGCAGTTCTTAAAGTTGGTGCAGCAACAGAAGTTGAAATGAAAGAAAAGAAACTCCGTATAGAAGATGCTTTGGCTGCTACAAAAGCTGCTGTTGAAGAAGGTATTGTTGCAGGTGGTGGCACAGCACTTATAAATGCTATTCCAGCAGTAAAAGCTCTCAGTGAAGAACTGGAAGGCGATGAAAGAACAGGTGCAAAAATTGTACTTCGTGCCTTGGAAGAACCAGTAAGACAGATAGCATTTAATGCAGGTCTTGAAGGCAGTGTTATCATTGATAAAATCATTTCTTCTGGCAAAGTGAACTATGGCTACAATGCACAGACAGAGATTTACTGTGATATGATTGATGAAGGTATCGTTGACCCAACAAAAGTTACACGTTCAGCTCTTCAAAATGCAACAAGTGTTGCTTCAATGGTTCTTACAACAGAATCTCTTGTTGCTGATGAACCAGAAAAAAATACAGACACAGCAGCAATGCAAGGTGGAATGAACCCAATGGGTTACTAATAATAAATAAAAAAAGCAGGCATCGATTGATGTCTGCTTTTAATTTTAATTAAATTTCATCAGCGTTTTGGTAAATTATAGTTTTGGTGTCAAACGCGAAGTCAGTTTCGTGACTTTCAACGACTTCCATAATCATATACAAAACTTTTTCTTTAAGTAATTGATGTGATGAAAAAGATGTTCCAAGAGAATGATACTGTACAACAATGTCAAGGCTTGAGGAATTAAAATTATCAAACCAAACAATAATTGTATCTTTAACAATTTCTGGATATTGGTTAAGGTTTTCTTTTATTTCATCACAAACTTTTTGTAAGGTATCCTTTTTTGTGGAATAAACAAGGCCAAAAGTGATTTTTGCTTTACGTTTATCCATTTTTGTCCAGTTTGTAACATTGTCACTGCTAAGTTTTGAGTTTGGTACAGAAATAAGGGCATTGTCAAAAGTTCTTATACGGCATGAACGGAAATTCATCTCTTCAACAACACCTTCCATTGTACCAACAGAAATCCAGTCACCGATAGAAAAAGGTTTGTCAAAAAGAATTACCATACCAGAGAAAAAGTTTGATGCTGTGTCTTGTGCTGCAAGTGCAACAGTTAAACCACCAAGTCCAAGACCTGCAACAATACCACTTATATCATAGTTAAATTCTTTAAAAATAATTACAACAGCAAGGAATATAACAATAATTTTGCTTATTCTTATAAAAAATAAAAGTATAGTTTTGTTTTTACTTTCCTCAAATCCTTTTGAAAAAACAGGTATATTTCCAATAAAACTATGGATTGCATAACTTATAAGCGCTATGATAGATATTCTGTATAATTTGGCAACAAATGGATATAATGGAATGCTAATTGACTCTGAGAATGGAAAATAAATAATAGCAATGTATACACCGGTTAACAATAAAAATATTTTGATTGGTTTTTGTATGCTTTCTGATAAAGCATTTTCCATTGAATTACTCTTAAACTTAAATATTTTCTTTATTAAAAATTTATTATTCTTTGTTATAATAACAGACAAAATTTTAAATCCAATAATAATAGCAACACTTATAGCTAACTTTGTTAAAAGGGTTATAACATCTATATCTAAAAAGAATTTAAAGTATAATTTGTCAAAAATAGTCATATATTTTACCTCCGTTTTTACATTATACAAAATAGCGTTAAATATATCAACTTAAAAATTTTTGCAATAATATTTTAAAAATTATTGACAAATTTTAAATTGGTGGTATATTAATAGTAGTCTGTTTCAGGGCGAGGTTAGATTCCTCACCGGTGGTTATAGCCCACGACCGCATTTATTGCGCTGATTTGGTGAAACTCCAAAGCCGACGGTATAGTCCGGATGAAAGAAACATAGATTTATTATTGTACATATAAGCCCTGATTGTATATACAGTCAGGGCTTTTTTGCTTATAAAACTATGAACTCTAAAAACAGACCTCTATATATTTTTATTATCTTGGAGGTATTTCAAAATGAAAAACACAAACCACATCAGAAAAATGACATCAACAGCAATGCTTTCAGCAGTTGCAACAGTATTGATGTTTTTTAGCTTTAATGTTCCATTTATGCCAAGTTTTATTTCAATGGATTTATCAGAACTTCCAGCATTGATTGCTTCGTTTTCATTTGGACCTATTGCTGGTATGTCAGTTTGCCTTGTTAAAAATCTTGTAAATGTATTTTTTACATCAACAGGCGGTGTTGGCGAAATTTCAAACTTTATTCTTGGTACATCATTTGTTGTACCAGCTGGTATAATTTATCAAAAAATTAAGACAAAAAAAGGTGCAATAATTGCTTCATTTGTTGGTGCAGCCACAATGGCAATATTGAGTATTATTAGCAACTATTATCTTGTATATCCTGTTTATACAGCATTTATGCCTATGGAAGCAATTTTGGGTGCATATCGTGCTATAAATCCAAATGTTGAAACATTGATGGATGCACTTATATGGTTTAATATGCCATTTACATTTATTAAAGGCATGATAAGTGTTGGTATTACAATGTTGATTTATAAACCTTTAGAACCAGTTTTAAAAGGTAAAAGATAATTTTGTGAAATTTGAAATTTTTAATTGACAAAACATATTGTATAAAATATAATATACATGAAAATTGAATTTAACTTATTAAGAGAGACAGAGGGAATTGGCCCTGAGAAGTCCGGCAACCTGCATCTGCAAGGTGCTAAATCCAACGGTAAAAACCGAGAGATAAGTATTATAGCTCACAGGTTTTGCCTGTGAGTTTTTTGTTTGAGTTAAGTTCTTTTTTATATATTTACAATTAAAAAGGAGATTAAAGATTATGTCAAAAGTATTATTTACTTCAGAATCAGTAACAGAAGGACATCCAGATAAAGTGGCAGACCAAATTTCAGATGCCGTTTTAGATGCTATTTTGGAAAATGACCCAGATGGTCGTGTTGCATGTGAAACAAGCGTGACAACAGGTATGGTTTTCTGCATGGGTGAAATCACAACAAAATGTTATGTTGATATTCAAAAAATTGCAAGAAAAGTTGTTGAAGAAATCGGATATACAAGAGCAAAATATGGTTTTGACTGCAATACTTGTGCTGTTATGACAGCAATTGATGAGCAATCACCAGATATTGCTATGGGTACAAATGATACAGTTGGTGGTGCAGGTGACCAAGGTATGATGTTTGGTTTTGCTTGTGACGAAACACCAGAACTTATGCCAATGCCAATTTCTCTTGCACATAAATTGTCAAAAAGACTTGCAGAAGTTAGAAAAACAAATGTAGTTGATTATCTTAGACCAGATGGTAAAACTCAGGTTACAGTTGAATATGTTGATGGGGTTCCAACAAGAGTTGATACAGTTGTACTCTCAACACAACATGCACCAGAAGCTACACTTGAACAAATTCACAACGATATGATGGAATATGTAATTAAGCCAGTTATTCCAGCAAATCTTCTTGATGAAAATACAAAATATTACATAAATCCAACAGGACGTTTTGTTGTTGGTGGACCACAGGGAGACTCTGGACTTACAGGCAGAAAAATTATTGTTGATACATACGGTGGATATGCACGTCACGGTGGTGGTGCTTTTTCTGGTAAAGACCCAACAAAAGTTGACAGAAGTGCTGCTTACGCTGCAAGATATGTTGCAAAAAATATTGTTGCTGCTGGTCTTGCAAAAAAATGTGAAGTACAAATTGCTTATGCAATAGGTGTTGCACAACCAGTATCTGTTTTGGTTGATACATTTGGTACAAATACTGTTGCAGAAGAAAAAATTGAAGAAGCAGTTAAAAAAGTATTTGACCTTAGTCCAAAAGGTATTATTGAAACATTGGACCTCAGAAAACCAATTTATCGCCAGCTTGCAGCTTATGGTCATATTGGTAGAGAAGACCTTGGTGTTAACTGGGAAAAAACAGATAAAGTTGATGCTTTACTTGCTGCAATTAAATAATAAATATATTTCAATAAAAAGCTAGTGTGTTAAAAATACACTAGCTTTTTTACATTTGTAATAAATATTTTAATTTGATGATATGATAGTGAATTTATAAAGATTATAGTACCTTATCAGATAACAAGTGTTAAATAATTAATTAAAAAATTATAAAGTGTAAAATAAAAAAATAATGCTTTAATTAAAATATATATTTAAAAAGAGTTTGTTTATTTTGGTTTATTGCTATACTTAAATATATTGTAAAAATATACATTATATGGTATTATAAAAAATAACATATACTATTAATGTATTACTTAAATCAATAATTTTAAGAGACTTACTACGGAGGATTAAATGGAAACAACGTTATTAATAATGGCGGCAGGTATAGGCTCAAGATTTGGTGGAGGAATAAAACAACTTGCACCAGTTGGTCCAAATGGAGAAATCATCATGGATTACTCAATACATGATGCTATAAAAGCCGGATTTAACAAAATTGTTTTTATAATCAGAAAAGATATTGAAGCAGATTTTAGAGAAGTAATTGGAAACAGAATAGAAAAAATCTGTGAAAATGCAAATGTAAAAGTTGAATATGTATTTCAAAGTATTGATAATATACCAAATGGTATTAGCGTTCCAGAAGGAAGAACAAAACCATGGGGTACAGGTCAAGCAGTTTTGGCTGCAAAAGATGTTGTGAAAGAGCCTTTTGCAGTTATAAATGCAGATGATTACTATGGAAAAGAGGCATTTGTGAAAATTCATAAATTCTTGACATCAGAAGTTAAATCAACTGATTTTTGCATGGCAGGTTTTGTTTTGAAAAATACACTCAGCGAAAATGGTGGTGTAACAAGAGGTGTTTGCAAAGTAAACGAAAACGGATATCTCACAGATGTTGTTGAAACTTCAGATATTGTAAAAACAGAAAATGGAGCTCAAACAAACGGACAAGACATAGATATTAACAGTCTTGTTTCTATGAATATGTGGGGGCTTTCTCCAGAATTTATGTGCACATTAGAAAAAGGTTTTGATGAGTTTTTTAAAACTATAAGTCAAAACCCACTTAAAGCAGAATATCTTTTACCAATTTATATTGGTCAACTTTTGAGAGAGGATAAGGTATCTGTAAAAGTTTTGGAAACACAAGATAAATGGTTTGGTGTTACATATCAGGAAGATAAAGAGTTTGTTATTGAAAGTTTTAAAAAGCTTATAGATGAAGGAGTATATAACTCAGATTTATTTATAGATTTATAATTTGATGTTAATATAATAAATGGTGAAATTTTATGAAAAAATATGATTATTTGATAGTTGGTGCTGGACTTTATGGTGCTGTATTTGCAAATGAATTAAAAAAACAAGGAAAAACATGTCTTGTTATAGATAAAAGAAATCACATAGCTGGAAATATTTATACTTATGAATGTGAAGGTATAAATGTTCATCAGTATGGTGCACATATTTTCCATACAAATAATAAAGAAGTATGGGATTATGTAAATGAATTTGCTGTATTTAACAGATACACAAATGCTCCTGTTGCAAATTATAATGGTGAAATGTATAATTTGCCATTTAACATGAATACATTTAACAAAATGTGGGGAGTTATAACCCCTAAACAGGCTCAAGATAAAATTGAACAACAAAGACAACAAGCAGGAATAAAAGAACCTAAAAACCTTGAAGAACAGGCAATCAGCCTTGTTGGTACAGATATTTATGAAAAATTAATTAATGGTTATACAGAAAAACAATGGGGTAGACCATGTAAAGAGTTGCCTTCGTTTATAATCAAGCGTATTCCTGTTCGTTTTACATATGATAACAACTATTTTAATGCGTTGTACCAAGGTATTCCGGTTGGTGGATACACAAAAATGGTTGAAAATATGCTTGAGGGTGTAGAAGTACAGCTTGGAAAAGATTATCTTGCTGAAAAAGAAATGTATGATGAAATGGCTGATAAAGTTGTATATACAGGTCCAATTGACGGATACTTTGGATATAAACTTGGTGCATTGCAATATAGAAGTGTAAGATTTGAAACAGAAATTCTTGACATGGAAAATTATCAAGGTAATGCTGTAATAAATTATACAGATAGAGAAACTCCATATACAAGAATTATAGAACACAAGCACTTTGAATTTGGCACACAGCCTAAAACTGTTATAAGTAAAGAATATAGTGCAGAATGGACACCAGATGTTGAGCCATATTACCCTGTAAATGATGAGGTAAATGATAATTTATATGCAAAATATAAAGAACTTGCTGATAAAGAAGAAAATGTAATTTTTGGTGGTCGTCTTGGTGAGTATAAGTACTATGATATGGATAAAGTTATAGAAGTAGCTTTAAATGTTTGCCACAATGAATTGAAATAACAATTTAATCATAGTAAATCAGTACAGATATAGTTCTAAATCTATTTAGTAATATTTAGGAGAAAATAATGTTAGATAAAAAAGTTGTTGAACTATTAAATAGTCAAGTTAATAAAGAATTTTATTCAGCATATCTTTATCTTGATTTTTCAAACTATTATCATGATTTAGGTCTTGAGGGCTTTGGAAATTGGTATAGAGTACAGGCTCAAGAAGAAAGAGACCATGCAATGTTGTTTATGCAATATCTTTTAAATAATGGCGAAAAAGTTGAACTTGAGGCTATTGAAAAGCCAAATATTAAAATTACAAGTGCAAAAGCTGTTTTGTCTGAAGGTTTGGAACATGAACATTATGTAACAGGTCTTATAAATTCAATCTATGACGCAGCATATTCAGTAAAAGATTTTCGTACAATGCAGTTTCTTGACTGGTTTGTAAAAGAACAAGGTGAAGAAGAAACAAATGCAGAAAATCTTGTTAGAAAATTTGCGCTTTTTGGAGATGACCCAAAAGGACTTTATATGCTTGACAGTGAACTTGGTGCACGTGTTTATACAGCTCCAAGCTTAGTAATTTAAAAATATTATAAATAAAACAGACACTAGATTTAAAATAGTGTCTGTTTTATTGTGTAAAATTAATATGAATTTTTATAAAATAAAAAGAACAAAAGTTTTAATATACTTTATAACAAACTAATTTATGAAATTTGAGAATAAAAGAAAATATTATCAAAAATTATTCTAAATAATAATAAAAACATGGTTAATTACATATGAAA
>JAHHUD010000051.1 GCA_020024185.1 Oscillospiraceae bacterium
TATATTTCTAAGAGAGATTATAATAAAATATATCATTTGATTTTGATTATTAAAAATAGGTGCAAGAGCAATATGAACAATGGGCATATGAAAGCATGGTTCAGTTATTTCCACATGACCGACTAACCCCTTGCAAACAGAACACTGAAGAATTTTTGAAACAATCTTATGATTTGCAGTAGGTACTTTGATTTCTGATAATAATTGTGTTTGAGCAGTTATCTATTATTCAGTAGTGTTCATTTTGTGTTCTCATTTATATTGTTTTGTTTTATGCTCCTTGCAGGTAATGAAAACAAAGCTCTTATAGTTTCATTCCTATTCATTATTTTTGTAAAAATAAACGGCAAACCAATGCCAAGTACTATATATGTAATAAGTCCATATCCAAATCGATTTTTCCATTGATTTACTGGAACATGAATATACATAATCGGAACAGTCATTTGTCCTAGAAATTCAAACACATAAACTAATTTTCTTACACTTTGTATTTTGTCAAACCAAAATATAATTCTACAAATAATAACTCCTATAATAATTGGAATTAGGATTGACATAACCAAACTATTGTAGCATACGGGCTTCATATCAAAATACCAAATGGTGTCATCTTTATAATTTAGATATGCAAATGCTATAAAAATTACAACGAAAAACAATGCCATATTATCGTATTTCTTATTTTCATCTCGCATTAAACACAAGATAAATTTTTTAAAGTAGAATCCGATTGCAATGTATACTACTGCTAACAAAGCTACATCAATATTCCACGGAATTCCTGGATTTTGCAAAAAAGGAATTTTTGATATAATGTGTGATTCAATTACAGCAACAATCCCTCCTGCTAAAATCACCAGCAAAGCAGATTTCTTATTTTTACATATCATTCTAATAAGTGTAAAAATAATCAAGGAAGCAAACAAACAAGTCATGTACCACCAAACACCGGTAACAGCTCTTCCACCCCAAAGCAGACGCAAAGTTTGCTTTACCGATAGTCTGCGATTTATCAAAGGAAACAGTAAAATCATATATGCAACATACGGTATAATATATCGTTTCACACATTTTTTTATATAAGACCAGTTCAATACTGTATTATCCTTATATAAAAGTCCTGTGACTACAAAAAACAATGGCATGTGAAATAGAAATATTATGTCGTGAACCAGACCAACATTGTAATGCCCAATTACAACAAGTACAATCAATATACCTTTTAATATATCAATTTTTCTTTCTCTTGTTGAATCCTGAATATTTTTAGGCATACTTGTTTCCTCCAATTAAAAATAATTTATATAACTATGTATCAAATCATAGCAAGCACATAATTTTATTTATATGTCAGTAATGTTTATAATTTTATGGCTTACGTTACACTTAACGGATAACTACGCCACCGGTATAATGTGGTAAACGCAACACTTTTCCGATAATTTTATGGAACATATAACGATACTAATTTGATTTAATCACTTTCAATACATTCTTTTTGATAAGCGTATCGCCATATATCTCTATATACATTAAATTACTTTTTTCGCACGCTCAACAGATTGCCTATGTAGTCCATCACATAGTTTATCATAAATATGATATCTTTCTTATATAACATAAAAATTACTATACAACAACCTATATAACTAACAACTGAAATAATGTTAAAACTGTTAAAAGTATTATATAGTGCGTAAACTGCAACACATGCTGTTAAAAAATAAAACTTTTTTAGTCCAAAGTCGATGTAATAATATCGATTTGATATTAAAGTACGGAGAGTGAAAAAAACAACATATGAAATAGCTGTGGAAATAGCTGCGCCTTGTGCGCCATACTGAGGTACTAAAATAGCAAGACCAATCATATGGCTCACACAAGCACCAAGTCCAACTACTACCTGCATACCACTTTTTTTCAAGAACACAATACCGCTAACTGTTGTTTCAGAAATAGTATACATAATTGGGTTAAAAATTAGACAAGGAAAGATATATGCTGCTGCTTGATATTTTTCTCCCAGCAAAATAGCAAAAACATCTTTTACAAGAATCAGCGAAATTCCCATAAAAAACATAATTACAGTAATCATTCGGTTTCCCTTTTGATAAAATTCTTTGTCATCAGGATTTTTTGAATAGTGTTCAACCGATATAGGAGCCCAGAGCGTGTTAAATGTTGATTGTACAATCGCAAATACATGCACTAAACTCATAGTTGAAGCATAAATTCCTACCTCAGAATAAGAAGAAAATGTATTCAACGCTATTTTATCCATACCCTGAAAAATGGAAGTAATACCCATTGAAATAATATAAGGTGCGCCATACTTTAAAAGGTCACTATAAGCGTAGCTTCCTGCACTAAAAGGTTGATTTTCACAAAGCCAAGTTTCTTTGTTTGCATAAAGACAGCCAATTAAACATATTGCTCCAGATAGAGTTGTTGCAATAGCCAACAACAATAAATATTCTTTCTTTACAACAAAAATAAGCAACAATGCTATGCCTACATACGATATTTTATGTACCACGTTTAATGTTGCAAACACTTTACTTTTATACGATAATCTTACCATAAGCTGTGTAAAACGATAAAATAGCTGAATTAAAATATTGATACACAAACACACTATCACAGACGTATTAAATTCAAAACTTATAATTTTAGTCGATGATAGAAAAATTACAGCTATTCCCAAAACTATCCCTACTAAAGCTGGGATTTTCACACAGTCATAAAACAACTTACGCTTATAAGATAACTCTTCACGTTCATAGTAATATCGTACCAAAGCTTGATCTAATCCAAGGCACAACACCATAAGTGCGATATTGGAATATGTACCAAATATAGAGTATTGACCGTACTGCTCTGGGTCAACTAATCGTGTTATGATAGGTGTCGTTAATAATCCCAACAATAAATTAATAATCGTACCTGTACCGATTGTTGCAAAATGCTTAATAAAGTTTTTTTCCATTAATTTAATTCTCCCTAAAATCTATCTTGTCATACAAAGATAGAGAAGTTATCATTTATTTGATTTTCTTCTCGCACATATCCAGTACAGCAATAATAGCCCGATTTATATCATAATACTTATACTCATCAAGGCAACCACCAAAGATAAAGTTATCTTCAGTGGTTGCCTGTGCTTTGTATTACTTTTTAACTCATTTTCGTAAAGAATAGCGAGAGCGACTCATATCTCTTGCTCTTATCATTTCAGCAAACATTATAACTGTTAAATTTGTACCTATGTTAATCATACAGTTTTCTGTAAGCCCCATAATAGCGATAATCACCAAACATAATGCCCCGGTTTTATTCTTTGTCTTTTTTAGATATGAAGTTAAGAAAAATAGTAGAACAGTATAAATTATTGCACCAAATATCCCCCATACAATTAACATATATAAATAACTATTGTCCAAACCACTCCAACGTTGTCCCGTGAGGGCAGCCTGTGCTGCTGTGACTACTTCAATACCATTTCCAAACAAAGAAATTCCTGGATTTTGGAAGTATTTTGCAAAGAATGATAATCTATAACTTAAAAAGTAGTTCAAAGCTGTAAGCAGTGAAGCAAACATCCCTTCCGAATACATATAAGTTAGTATTAAAGTTGACAGCATTCCTACTATATATGACCATCTTCCAACTGGATATATCCAGCCAAAACCACTTTTTCCTTTTCTATTAAAAAGAGTAAATATTGTCATCATTATAATAATTGTCACACTCAGCAATGCAGACGCTCTACTGTTTGTATAAGAATAAACAAAATAAATAATTATACTCCACAATATACTGTCTTTATATTTCCACTCATCTTGTCTACAATAAACATAAGATAGGAGAAAGAATAGTACGGTATTAGCAAAAGCGTTCGCACTAACAAATCCGAAAGAATAACGCACATATCCCTCTCTCATAAATGAGGTTCCTTCAATAAAGCCACCGGAATAAAGCAATAAAATATATCCAATACATAGGGCATAGGTAGTTGCAACCCATTTGCTTGCATATTTTCCGGAAAGACCTGACGGAAATGTACTTACAAAAACAAACAATATTGCAAAATTCAATGTCCCAGCCATAAAAAATGTAGAAAATACAGCAACTGCCATTATTAATAACAACGTAAACTTCCACTTGCTATGTCTTTTCTCTAAAAAGAATAACAGCATACACCCTATAATAGATATTCTCGGTGCCCAATATATTAAAGTTCCTTTAGAAATTAACAGAAAATTCTGTACGTTTGAACTTTCAATCACCTTAGCTGCTATGTTTATACATAGCATAAACAAGTATAATACAACTACAAGTGATAGTTTCTTTTTTTTGATTCTAATTTGTAACTTCATATTATAACCTCTTTGATTTTTGATGCACTAAATCAAATATATCAATATCCAAATATTTGATTATATTATTCATCTGATAGTCGTTTTTGCATTCTAACACGTTACTACTTGCCAAACCATCGTTCAGCGTACCCCATACGTTTTTAAGGTTATAATTGTTACTTTTGGCTAAAACAGTTGGAGTATCATTAAGCAATGCCATAATTTTCAACCATAAATCATCTGCATATAAGCATGTATTTTCAATCCCACTTTTATCAAAAACTCGTGTATCTAAGCAATGTGGGGGATATAATACACCTCCACACCCAGTGGGAATCAAGTCATACATTTCTATATCAATACAATCTCGTTTTTCATACTGCCATTGATTGTAAGCAAGCAAGTTGCAATTTTTATCAAAGAGCATACCATGAACTCTTTTCGCAGAGACTGCTTTTGGATGTTTTGTATATGATAAGTAAAGCTCATTTATCGTATTTTTATCGTAGATAATATCATCGTCAATTGTGATAATTACACTTTCTGGAAATTCCTGCATTGCATAATAGTATTTTTTATGGGAGCGTATATCTCCATCAACCATTCGCAAAGTAACCCCCTGTTTCATAATCATTTGTAGAATAGGATGTTCAAAATTCTCAAATTGTTCTGCACTTAAATACAATACTATTTTATCCGGTTGCATAGTTTGACGTAAGATGCTCCCAACAACCATCGGCAAACAATGAAGTCTTGCTGGATAAGTTGTAAAAGAAACCACTATTTTAGGCGGTTCATTTTTCTGGGGCAAAATAGGCCTATAAAGATAATATTTTAAATATGACATATTCTTATACAAGCCCTTTACTAAATTTTTTATTTTTCTCATATGCCATACTCTCCCTTCTTTACTTTATCTTTATTGCGATATAAACCTCATTTATTTTTTTTGCATTATTTTCCGCAGTCATATTTTGCAACATGTATTTTTGCCCATTCCCCGCAATCATCTTTGCTTTATCAGTATGTTCTAACACCCATTTTATTTTTTTTGTTAAATCATCACTGTTACCATTTTCATAAAAAATGCCTGTTTTTTCATCAAGGATTAATTCTGCAGTTGCTGCACTTTTGGCACCAATTACCAATGTACCACTCATCATTGCTTCAACCGTAACCCTACCAAAAGCTTCTGCTTTTGAACAAACAAATGTAATATCAGATGTTTGATAAAACACTTGTGTATCTACTCTATATCCACAGAATGTAATAAAATCGTCCATTTTTGCAGCGTGGACCTTTTCTTTTAGCTTATTGACATATTCTTGCTGTCCTTTTCCAACAATATTTAAATGAAAATTCTTGTATCCATCTTTATAAAGGTTAATGCATGCATCAATTAACTGTTCTTGTCCTTTTGACTCATTAATTGAACCCACTATTAGCATCTGGATAACATCTTTGCAGAACAAGTCATCTCGTTGGGTGTAAAACTTTTGTGAATCTATTCCGTTATAAATTTTGACCAAATGTGCATTTGGAATAAGCCTATCGTATTTTCTTTTAATGCTTTCTGAAATAGCAATTACACAAGATGCTTGTTCAATTAGACGATAACCATTTATTTTGTCCCATATACACTTTTTTTGGTCTTCCTCGAGAAATTCTCTTATATGCCATACATAAGGTATGCCCATATTACCAGCCACTTGTGCTGCTAAGTATGTCCATGATGTATTCATATGAACAATGTCAATGTCAAGTTTTTTAAATAACAGCTTATACCTAACTGAAACCATAGTATTAAAGATGCGTTTATATACACGTTCCAACTTATTTTTTACTGTGTCATATTCGCTCAATTTTGATATCCAGTTAAATGTTCTTATATAGTGCCAGCTAATCCCGGCTGCATCCAACAATTCTTGACCTGTTCCTTTTCTTTGCAGAACAATATGTACATTGTGATTGTACTCATTTTTTAGAATTGTGCAAAGCCTAACCATACTTAAAAAGGCCCCAGACGCAGAATCATTATCTGATGCAACAAATAGTATATTCATAACTTATATTGCCTTCCTCACATTGTATATGCTTTGGTAGTATACACCGTTTATTTATATTATTTATCTGACTGACTATATTGAATAGTAGGGTTAAAAAATATTCCAGCTAAACTTCCTTTATACAGCACAAGTAATCGTGATAATTTCTTATTTTTACTTAATAACACTATCTTTCCACTTTGTTTAATTACAGTTACCATTCTTTTAATTATTGCAAAAAATCCACGCTTTCTTGCAATATACATTCCGTTTCTAGCTTGACAAAAGAATCTAGAAATTCTATCCGTTGAAGCTGTTGCGATATCTGCCCCTTTAATTGATGGGGCTTTATGAATAATAATACTATCAAAATCCAAATATGCAGGCTGTTGTCTAACCAATCTATCTGTATACTCTACATCATCTCCATAGATGAAAAACTCTGCAATCGGCAAACCAACTTTTTTTGAAACAGATATATTAACAAAGCATCCAACAAAAGATGCAGTGTTTATTGGCATAATTTTATATTTACTAATAAGCTCAGGACAAATCCCCAATCTATTTTTGCGGTCATATGTTGGAAAGTTCATAGGAAAAATAGTGTTATCTGTCCAATATACTAAAGATGCTAAATATGAAAACTCATCATTTAATAATTTAGCCTTATTAAGAAGGCTTTCTAATGCATCTCCTTGAGGAACTGAATCATCATCCATAATCCATGCATACTTATAACCTAATTTTTCTACAGTACGCATTCCAAATGAAAATCCACCTGCACCACCAAGATTTTTTCCAGTACTTTCGTATATAACCCTATCTTCACGAATTGTTTGAATATACTCCTTTGTGCCATCAGTACTTGCATTATCAATTATGATGATATCGCATGGCACACTTTGATTTAGCAGTGCATTTATATTCTCTTTTAACAAAGTCAATCTGTTATATGTAACCACTACAGCTGCTACATTATTCATCGCTTGACCTCCTCATTTTTCATGTTTTTTATGCCAACTCTCTAAAAAATTGGCGCAGTAACTACTTCTTTATAGAGCGATACGAATTTAATTCTTATTACTGCCTTATGCTCAAATTTAAATCTTTCTTTCAGTGCAAATGGCATAAAACCAAAACACAGATATTTGTCAGATTCTAAAAGTAAACTATACTATTTATCTGACGCAGATTAAGACACAAAAAACTTTTCTACAAAGAGTTTTATATCCAACATCTTCAGTTCTTTTGGCTGCTATCTATCTTTTTGCTTGGCAAATGAATAAGATTTCCAAAAATCTCATCATATTCTTGAGGAACAAACTCAGAAAAACCAGAATTGTGAAAAAAAGTCAACTCTCCAAAATAGATTTTTCCACAAACCAAATAAAAATCTACTCTCAGCTGAGGAACACCTGCTGAAAGCTTTTCTGCTAGCATCTTAATGGTTTCCATCTCTTTAGGGCACACAAGTTCTTCCTTAGAATTCGGATTTAACGACATTACAGGAATACGATTAAAATTCTCATCAAGAAAATCATTTGTTCTTGCTCCGGTTCCATCATTATGTGCCTCGCCTTTGCACACTAAGATTACTTTTACTTTTCCATCAAAGCAGAATAATTTGTACTCTGCACAATCATCTTGATTTAAATTAATATATTTTTCTGCTATGATACGAGGTTTGACATCTTTATATGGCCACTCACGCCCTACCCAATAATAGTTTCTTTTTAAGCTTCTGTTTAATTTTTTCTTGGCATGGTTTATATTTAATGTTGCCTTATTCTTACAAACTACTAGTCCACCGGAATCGTGAGTGCATTTCAAAACAAACTGGTCCGGTAAAGTATTAAAATCAATCTGGTCAAAGCAATCCCATACACCGAGATTTTGTATAATATATTCTTCTCCAATGCGCTCAGCTACATATTTTTTTGCTTCATATTTGTCCACCATCTTTGTATATTCAGGATTTCTGTTATACAATTTAAGCCATTGGAGTTTCTCATTAAATGTTTTTGGATTTTCTAAATCCAGCTTTTTTCCAAAGCAGTGTTTATACCAAAACTGTACGCACTGAGTGTCACTCATCAATTTTAATAATGTTGGATATCGATGATTAACCCTTCCCAGTAACTTTTTGGGATTACGAATAATCTGTTTGATTGCATTAGTGTTCATTTATTTTCCCCCTGTTCTCAACGCAGTTATTTAAGAGCAATTCATATACCAATTCCAAATCTTGTGCATTCTGTCTAATATCAAATCCCTGACCTTTCATTTTTATATGTGCATCATCAGATTTTTCTGCACGTGTGGTAATATCCATTGAACACATTTTATCAGCCCAAACTTCAGGTAAGACATCTACAGGCAAAAATTCCACTAAATCTGTAAGTTTGCATTCCTTGGTCACATTGTCGGACACCAGAGATGGTAATCCGGCAGCCTGCCATTCAAGCACAACATTAGGAAGACCTTCCCATTTCGATGGCAAAAGCATAATATCCATTGCCTGCAGCATTTCATGAACGTTTGATACACGCCCGGTAAAAACGACAGAATCACTTACGCTAAGTTGTAAGGCTAATTGTTCTAATTCTGCTCTTTTTGAACCGGCACCCATAATAAACAAGATGCTATCCGGATTTTTACTTTTGTATTCTTTAAAGATGTGAATTAAATATTCGGGGTTTTTTTGCTCAATTAGGTTGCCCACAAATCCAACGGCTACTTTATTTTCACAGGAATACTCCTTGCGAATACGGTCTCGTGTCTGCTGAGAGAAGGAGAATTTTTCTAAATCTTTTCCATTATGTATGATTGTAAAATGTTTTTTTCCGAAAAGCCATTTCCCAGCATCTTCTCCACAAGCAAAAGCTGCATTGTATGATATGTTGAATAATGGGCGCAACATTTTATTTGCCAATGCGTGATTACAGGTTGTATTTCTGCTATGTGCTATTCTAACGGGTACTCCTGCTAATTTCGCAACCCACAAATCTGCTGCCATAATTGAACTACTGCCATGCACATGAATAACATCATAACCATTTGTTTTTATTTCCTGATAAAGTGCCTTGAGATATTTGATAAAGCCCTTTTTACCATTCTTTTTTCTTGCAGGCAACCAGACAACATCACAACCGACCTGTTCAAAGGCTTCTACCATAGTTTTATCTGAGTCACCTTCGTTTGCAACCATTGTATATTGCACTTTTTCTTTATTTACAAAACGAGCATATTCTAATTGCGTTGTTGAAATTCCTTCACGCAAAAGCCCACTTGTTACCACATTTAAAACCTTCATTGGTATTCTCCCTCTTATATTTACCCTTTTCAGCAGATTGCAGTAATTAATAATTATCTTTTTTTTGCAATACACTATCGAATATATACTATTTTTCAAACTTTACGAGCCAAAAGGTGTCCTTATGTTTTTTTACTTAATAGCGCAAACAATACACTACCTTAAAATCAATGACTATGTAGATATAAAAAAACAATAGGAACAAAAGCTCAAAAACTAAAAATGTATTCTCCACCTAATTTTAGAATAGGTTAATCTCACCAAGAAGATAATTGCACCAAAAGTGGTAACTAAAACGTCTCCACTATTCAGCATCTTGTTAAAATTTTTTATTTCATGACTATACATCACACAACAACTCATTGTTTATCCGGCAAAGTAAAAAGATTACCAAAGATACTATCATATTCATCAGGCTCAAAACGACTTATCCCAGAATTGTGGAAGAAAGTTAATTCTCCAAAATAGATTTTACCGTTCATCAGGTAAAAATCCACACGTAAAATCGGAATATTCACAGACAATTTTTCAGCCAATCTCTTCATCTCAGGCATCTCATTAGGGCAAACCACTTCACCTTTAGAATTTGGGTTAAGGCTAACCACCGGTAAACGATTAAAGTTTGCATCAAAATAGTCGTTGGTTCTGCTACCAGGTGTATAAGAATGAGCCACACCTTTACAAAGAAGAATAATCTTTGTTTCACCATTAGAGCAGAAAATCTTGTATTCTTCTCCATTTTGGCCTTCCAAATCCATATATTCTTCTGCTATAATACGTGGTTTAACATTCTTATAAGGATATTCACGTCCGATATAAAAGAAGTTTGTATTCATACAACGGTTGATTTTTTCTCTGGCTTGTTCTATATCCAGCTTGCTCTTATCTTTACAGATTACAAGACCACCACTGTCGTGTGTACATTTTAAAACAAATTGATTTGGAAGCTTGCCAAAATCAATATCTTCAAATTTTTCCCAAACACCCAGTGTTGGAATAATATATTCCTCACCGATTATGTTTGCCACATATTTCTTCGCTTCATATTTGTCAACCATCTTTGTATATTCAGGATTACGATGATTAAATTTAAGCCACTGAAGTTTCTCATTAAAAGTTTTTGGATTGTTAAAATTTATAAACTTTTTAAATTTCGCAAAGTAATACATTTGTATATATGGTTTATCTGGGATAAATCGCAACATATACTGCACTTTTTTAATAAATTCTTTCTTATTCAACTTTGTTTACCTCTCGATTATTATTAAGTTAAAAAACAAGATTATATTTACATATATTAACTCATTATTAGTTTAGGATTTTGACATTTGATTTAAAGCAATTACTTGTATCATTTGCAATGTGGTGTTTTTATTACTTGTTGATATCTCTATCACCAATTATCTTGCACAAACTTATCAATCAAATTCACTATCGACATGGGATTTTTATTCTCCCAGGCTCTCAGTCCATCTGTTCCATCATAGACTTTTCGCAAGCATTCTCCTAAATCATTTAGCTCTAGATCTGCCATCAGGACATAGCCATTATCACGAAATGCCTCGTTATTCTGTATTTGATGGTCGTTAATATGCTCCCCGTACTTCTCAAGTCGTGTTACTGCAATAACCTTTTTTCCGGCGTTCAAGGCTTTCATGATAGAGCCAGAAGCACCATGCGATATTACAATATCTGCCATTTGTACATTCTTAATAAATTCTTCCTGAGAGATAAAATCTTTGTATCTGTAATACTTTGGCTTATAGGTAGATGTACCTATTTGAGCAAACATATCTTCACTCAGTGTTCCATCTTCGTAGAGTGCATCTAGCTTTTCAAATAAACGATCAA
>JAHHUD010000052.1 GCA_020024185.1 Oscillospiraceae bacterium
TTAAAATACAGAGAGATAGTTTTATACTATCTCTCTTTTTATTTTTGCTATATTCTTTTTTATTGTATTTATAATGTCTATTTTTATATATTTTTATATTCTATTATTTGTAAAAATTAAACTTTATTTTTAGGTCATATAAGTAAGCATAAAATTTTGACAAGAAAACTTTGCAAAAAGCATTGACAAGTAAACTTGTCAATGATACAATGATGACAATAAAACTTGGCATAAATATTGACAAATATAGCTGTCAGTATTATAAATGGAGGTACTAATTATGAATAAAGAAGAAATTTTGAAAAAAGCAAGACAAGAAAATGTTAACGGCGATGAACGAGAAAAAGAACTTCTAATAAAAAGAGATGCTTTCTCTCTTTGGGGGCTTACTGTTTTAGGTATTATTATTATGATAATTAAACTAATGCGTGCCCAACCTATAAGTGATATACTGTCAATTCTGTTTTGTACATCAGGTCTAGGCTTTACTTATCAAGGATATAAAGCAAAAAACAAATGGATTACAGCAAGTGGTATTGTGTTTTTAATTGCTTGTATTTACTTCTTTTACAAATTTTTATAGGGGTGTTTTAATGGACGATAAACTTATTTTAAAAAACAATCTAAAGCAGATACGCTCAGAAAAAAACATTTCTCAAGCTCAATTGGCAGAAATGGTTGGTGTTTCCAGAAACACTATCAGTTCTATTGAAACAGGGCAGTTTAACCCTACTGCTAAATTAGCTTTAATTTTATGTGTTGCACTAGATAAAAAATTTGAAGATTTATTCTATTTTTAATTATCTGTCTTAAACATTTTAATTATAAAATATTTATATTGTTTTCTTTTACTATATTTTATGTTATACTGTTTACAATAAAATATCGTAAGGAGTTATTAATATGAAAGGTCTTAAGTATCAAATACTGGGTTTACTATTTATTTTAATAGGCGGTGTATTTTTAATTGACACAAACAGTAATTTAGGCGGTATTGGAGAAGTGGCTTTATTTATTACCGGAATTTATTATGGTTATAAAGGATTAAATATAGAAGAATAGTAAATTTTATATGTATTTTTATATAAAATCAAATTTTTAAAATTTAATAATAAAAAGGCTCTGAAATTCAGAGCCTTTTGTTTTTTATTAAGCATCTTTCCAAGATGGGTCAGATGGATTTTGACGGAATGTGATAATTTTTTTAATATCGCTTGATTCAATATAACCATTTTCTGCTGCAACTTCAACAAGAGCGTCAAGGTTTGAGAGAGAAATATTTTTTACATTGTTTTCGCTTAAACGGTCAAGACCTTTTTGCATACCGTATGTGAAGATAGAAACAACGCCCAAAACTTCACAACCTGCATCTCTAAGCACTTTTACAACATCAACACAGCTGCCTGCTGTTGAGATAAGGTCTTCCACAACAACAACTTTTTGCCCTTTTTCTGCTTTACCTTCAATTTGGTTTGTTCTGCCGTGGTCTTTTGCACTGCCACGAACATAACCCATTGGCAAGCCCATAATATCAGCAACAATTGCAGCGTGTGCAATACCTGCTGTTGAAGTGCCAAAAACAGCTTCACATTCTGGGTAGTTTGTTTTAATAAGCTCTGCCAAACCATTTTCTATATCTGTTCTAACTTCTGGGTAAGAAAGTGTAAGACGGTTATCGCAGTAAATTGGACTTTTGATACCTGATGCCCATGTAAATGGGTCGTTTGGTTTAAGGAATACTGCACCGATTGACAAAAGATGTTTTGCAATTTTCTTTTCCATAGTAATATATCTCCTGAATTTTATAAATTTTTCTTGTTTTACGGCATTATAAATTATGTATTATTCAGCAAATTCTGCCATACAACGACGATATGCTGCAACTGGGTCTTGTGCCTGTGTTATTGGACGTCCAACAACAATATAATCTGTGCCGATTTCTTTTGCTTTTGCAGGTGTTGTAACACGCACTTGGTCACCGATATCACCATCTGCAAAACGCACACCCGGTGTAACTGTCAAGAAATCTTTGCCAACAGCCTCTTTAACCATACCTGCTTCAAGTGGAGAACAAACGATACCGTCAAGACCTGCTGCTTTTGTATTTTTTGCATAGTGAACAATTGTATCGTTTATTGAAGAATTTATAAGCAATTCTTTTTGCATTCTTTCTTCACTTGTAGAAGTAAGCTGTGTAACTGCAATAACAAGTGGTCTTGTGCCATCTTCACGCACAACCCCTTCCATAGCAGCTTTCATCATATCAATTGTGCCTGCTGCGTGTACATTTACAATGTCAGCACCAAGACCTGAAAGGCTTCTCATACCGCCTTTAACTGTGTTTGGAATGTCATGAAGTTTAAGGTCAAGAAAAACTTTGTGACCTCTTTCTTTAACTGCTTTAACAATTGATGGCCCTTCTGCATAGAAAAGTTCCATACCGATTTTTACAAAAGGCTTTTCTTGTGTAAATTTATCAAGAAAACTGAGTGCTGTTGCACCGTCTTTAAAGTCCAATGCGATAATTACATCTCTGTTCATTATAGTTGCTCCTTTGGTTTTTATTCTTTAAATGCTTTACCTATAATATCGTTAAGGTCTTTTATACCGTATTTTTCCATAACTCGTGGTAAATCTTCAATTATTTCTTTGCAAGCATAAGGATTTACAAGGTTTGCTGCACCAACTTGAACTGCTGTTGCACCGGCATACATCATTTCTATAACATCTTCTGCACTGGATACACCACCCATACCGATAACAGGAATGTTAACAGCTTGTGCCACTTGATATACCATTCTGAGTGCAACCGGGAAAATTGCAGGGCCGGAAAAACCACCCATTTTATTTGCTATGATTGGTTTGCCTGTACGCAAATTTATTCTCATACCAAGCATTGTGTTAATCATACTGATACCGTCTGCCCCAGCATCTTCTGCTGCTTTTGCAATAGAAACAATATCTGTTACATTTGGACTAAGTTTTATATAAACCGGTTTTGTTGTAACTGCTTTAACTGCTCTTGTAACAGCTGCAACATTGTTTGCGTCTGTACCAAAAGCCATACCACCGTTGTGAACATTTGGACAAGAAACATTTACTTCAATAAGAGCAACCTGTTCTTCTTTATCAATTTTTTCACAGCAGTGAACATATTCATCAATAGAAAAGCCTGAGATATTTGCAATAACTTTTTTATTAAAGTATTTTTTCATCTCTGGCAATTCGTGATTGATAACAGCTTCAATACCTGGGTTTTGAAGTCCAACAGAGTTAATCATACCCATTGGAGTTTCTGCAATTCTTGGACAAGGGTTGCCAAAACGTGCCTCTTGTGTTGTGCCTTTAAAGGAGAAAGAACCAAGAATATTTATATCATAAAATTCTGAAAATTCTTTGCCAAAGTTAAATGTGCCGGACGCCGGAATAACCGGATTATCAATTTGCCAGCCGGAAAGTGTTACCTTTGTATTTACCATTTGATTTCCTCCTTGAGCATAATTGGGCCTTCTTTACAGATGCGTTTATTGCCTGTAAGTGTCTGACAACTGCAACCCATACAGCCACCAAAACCACAACCCATTCTTTCTTCAAAAGAAAGCTGACCTGAACATTCTGTTGCCATTGCAACTGCTTTAAGCATTGGCTGTGGGCCACAAGTATAGAAATAGTCATAGCCGGTTAATGTTTTGATAACATCTGTTACAAATCCTTTTGTGCCATAAGAACCATCGTTTGTTGTGATATAAACAGGACAGCCTAAAGCTTTAAATTCTTCTTCACCAAAAACGTCGTCTTTGCTTGTAAAACCAAGTATAACAGTTGGTTTTTTGCCTTTTTGAATAAGCTGTTTTGTAAGATTATACATTGGAGGTGTACCAACACCACCACCTATAACCAGTGGATTATTGCTTTCTTGTTTGATTGTAAATCCGTTGCCAAGACCTGTCAAAATATCAAGCTTTTCGCCAATTTTCATCTGTGACATTTTGTCTGTACCTGTGCCAACAGCTTTATAAATTATATATATTGCTTTATCGTCCCAATCGGATATTGAGATTGGTCTTCTGAGATATAAGCCGTCAATTTTAATGTTTATAAATTGCCCCGGTGCAGTGATAAAAGATGTATCACCTTCAAGAGTCATATAATAAACATCTTTGGCAATTTTTTTGTTTTCCGCTATTGTGTAAATATCTCTTTTATACATTGGAAAACTCTCCTTTCTCAGTATATACAAACCGATTTAAACTCGTTATTTTTTCATCAAATATTTTTCATAAATAGGGACATAAATTTATATGTCCCTATCGATGATAATTTGTATTATTTATTGTTCATCAATTGTAGAAACAGGCAATGTCATATCTTCCAAAACATTAAGCAAAGCGTTAACTGTGGAAAGGCTTGAGAACAATGCAACATTGTTTTCTACTGCATAACGGCGAATAAGGAATCCGTCATGTTTTGTGTCAGGAGCACCAACATCTTGTGTGTTGATAACGTATGTTACATAACCTTTTGTAAGGCTGTCGATAATATCGTTATCACCTTCAGAAATTTTCTGTTTAACTCTTGTTTTTATACCGTTTCTCTTTAAGAATGCCGCTGTACCTGTTGTTGCTTCGATGTTGAAACCAAGGTTGTAGAAACGTTTTACAAGTGGCAATGCTCTTTGTTTATCTTTATCTGCAAGTGTTACAAATACTGTGCCGTAGTTCTGAACTTTAATGCCAGATGCCTGCAAAGCTTTGTACAATGCACGGTTAAGCTCTTTATCATAACCGATTGCTTCCCCAGTAGATTTCATTTCTGGTGAAAGGTATGCGTCCAAACCTCTGATTTTTGAGAATGAGAATGTTGGAGCTTTTACATAGAAGCGTTTGCTTTCTTCCTGAACATAAGTGCCGTAACCCAATTCTTTAAGAGATTTGCCAAGCATTACTTTTGTTGCAATATTTGCCATTGGCACACCTGTTGATTTTGAAAGGAATGGAACTGTTCTTGAAGAACGTGGGTTAACTTCAATTACATATACATTGTCAAATTCGTCAACGATAAACTGAATGTTAAACAAACCTTTGATACCGATACCAAGACCAAGTTTGATTGTGTAATCTCTGATTGTATTTTTAACAGCGTTTGAAACTGTGTATGCTGGGTAAACAGAGATACTGTCACCAGAGTGAACACCTGTTTCTTCGATATGTTCCATAATGCCTGGGATAAATACATCTGTACCGTCACAGATTGCATCTGTTTCAAGTTCTTTACCAACTATATATTTATCAACCAAAACCGGTTGGTCTTCGTCAACCAAAACAGCTGTTTGGAGATATTTTTTCAAATCGTCATCACTTTGTACAATCTGCATTGCACGACCACCAAGTACGTATGAAGGACGAACAAGAACAGGATAACCAATTCTATTTGCAACTTTGATACCGTCCGGAATGTTTGTAACAGCCTGTCCTTCTGGTTCAGGAATACCAAGTGTGTGCATAATTTTTTCAAAGCTGTCACGGTTTTCTGCTCTTTCGATAGCTTCAACATCTGTACCAACAATGTTTACACCAAGTTCTTTAAGGTCGTTTGCAAGGTTGATAGCTGTTTGACCACCAAGAGATACAACAACACCTTCTGGTTGTTCCAAAGCGATAACATTCATAACGTCTTCAACTGTGAGTGGTTCAAAGTAAAGTTTATCTGCTGTTGTATAGTCTGTTGAAACTGTTTCAGGGTTATTGTTGATAATAATAGCTTCATAACCACTTTCTTTGATTGCCCATACAGCGTGAACTGTTGAATAGTCAAACTCTACACCTTGACCAATTCTTATTGGGCCGGAACCAAGAACAAGGATTTTCTTTTTGTCTGTGATAATACTTTCATTTTCGCCATGGTAGCAAGAGTAGAAGTATGGCACATAATCCTGTTGATGTTCAACATTATCAACAATACGGTAAATTGGCAATATACCGTTTTCTTTTCTGAATGTAAAGAGCTCTGTTTTCTTCATGCCCCATGTGCGTGCGATATAGCTGTCTGAGAAGCCCATATCTTTTGCTGTTCTGAGAACTTCAACATCTTTTACATTTTCGCTGATAACTGTTTCATATTCAACAATTTCTCTTATCATCTGCACAAAAGGTTTAACAATTTTTGTTGCATCGCAGATTTCTTGATTTGTAGCACCTTTACGGATAGCTTCACAAAGAGCAAAAAGTCTTTCATCTGTTGGTGTTGCAATTTCTTCAATCAAAGCTTCTTTTGTCCAGTCTTTGAATTTTTTCATTTCAAAGTGGTCAACACCGATTTCAAGTCCACGAACAGCTTTAAGCATAATTTCGCCGATAGACTGACCAAGACTCATAACTTCACCTGTTGCTTTCATCTGTGTGGAAAGCTTTTTAGATGCAGATGTAAATTTATCAAATGGGAAACGAGCCACTTTTGCAACTTTATAATCTATTGCAGGTTCAACTGATGCTGGTATACCACTGATAGAGATTTCATCAAGTGTAAGACCAACTGCAATTTTTGCTGTTACACGAGCAATTGGATATGCTGTTGCTTTTGATGCAAGAGCAGATGAACGGCTAACACGTGGGTTAATTTCGATAAGGTAGTATTCCATTGTGTCTGGTTTGAGAGCAAACTGAACATTGCAACCACCTTCAATTTTAAGATATTTAAGAATTTTAAGAGCAGAGTTTTTGAGAAGTGCAACCTGTTCTTTTTTAAGTGTCTGACAAGGTGCAAAAACAATACTGTCACCTGTGTGAACACCAACTGGGTCAAAGTTTTCCATGTCACAGATAGCAATTGCTTTATCTGTTTTATCACGCATAACTTCAAATTCAATTTCTTGATAACCTTTTACACTTTTTTCAACCAAAACTTGATTTACTGGAGAAAGGCTGATTGCGTGTTTGATAATTTCACGGCATTCTTCTTCATTGTCAGCAAAACCGCCGCCTGTACCACCAAGTGTAAATGCAGGACGAAGAACAACTGGATAACCAATTCTTTCTGCTGCTTTAAGACCTTCTTCAACATCTGTAACAATTTCAGAAGCGATGATAGGTTCACCGATTTCTTCACACATATTTTTAAATAATTCTCTGTCTTCAGCTTTTTTAATAGATTCAATGCTTGTACCGAGAACTTCAACTTTACATTCTTCAAGAATACCTTTTTCAGCAAGCTGAACACAAAGGTTCAAACCTGTCTGACCACCAAGACCTGGAACAATTGCGTCTGGTCTTTCAAAACGGATAATTCTTGCAACATATTCAAGTGTAAGTGGTTCCATATACACTTTGTCAGCCATTTTTGTGTCTGTCATAATTGTTGCTGGGTTAGAGTTGATAAGAACAACTTCATAACCTTCTTCTTTTAAAGCAAGGCATGCCTGTGTGCCTGCGTAGTCAAACTCTGCTGCTTGACCTATAACAATAGGGCCTGAGCCTATAACCAATATTTTTTTAATGTCTGTTCTTTTTGGCATTTTCTTTATCTCCTTACTTTACTCTTCAATATTTTTATATACAACTTCTCCGTTATAAACTGTGAGAAGTATGTCCCCATATAATTTCATATTTTCAAACGGTGTAAATCTGCCTTTTGAAACAAAAGTTTCTGGATTTACAACAAATTCTTTATCTGGATTTACCATTACAAAATCTGCTTTTTGTCCAATTTTTATACCGCTGTCTATACCAAATAATTTTCTTGGATTTATGCTCATTATCTCAACAAGTTTTTCCATTGTGATATAGCCACGTTTTACCATATATGTGTTTATTGCTGCAAAGCTTGTTTCCAAGCCAACAACACCCATATTGCTTTTTTCAAGTCCTTTTAACTTTTCTTGTGCCGAGTGTGGTGCATGGTCTGTTGCAATAACTTCTATTGTGCCGTCCTGAACGCCTCTTATAAGCGCATCTCTGTCTTGAGCAGAACGAATTGGAGGATTCATTTTAAATCGGCCGTGTTCCTGCAAATCCATATCACAAAGCGCAAGATAGTGTGGAGCAGTTTCACAGCTTACTTTTAAGCCTTCTGCCTTTGCTTTTCTCACAAGGTCAACTGTTTCTTTTGTAGAAATATGACAAACATGATACTGCACACCGGTTTCTCTTACAAGCTGGATATCTCTTTCAACCTGTTTATATTCGCTTGCAGAACAAATGCCCTTATGTCCGTGAAGTCTTGCATATTCTCCGTCATGGATATATCCGCCACAAAGCAAACTTTCATCTTCACAGTGAGCAACAATAGCTTTTCCCATTGTCTTTGCTCTTTCCATTGCTTGTTTCATGCTTTCTTGTGTCTGTACACCTTTGCCGTCATCAGAAAATGCAAAACATTTATCTGCCAAAGCTTCAAAGTTAACAAGTTCTGACCCTTTTTCTCCTTTGGTAATTGCTGCATAAGGCAAAACTTTTATCACAGCTTGTCTATCAATAATCTCTTGCTGAACAGCAATATTTTCCACGCTGTCTGGCACTGGATTAAGGTTTGGCATACTGCACACAAGTGTAAATCCGCCTTTTGCCGCTGCCTTTGTACCTGTTTCTATGCTCTCTTTATAAAAAAAGCCAGGCTCACGCAAATGTACATGAACATCTGCGAAACCTGGAAATATCAAGCAATCCTGTCCGTTAATGACAGGAGTATTTTCAGAAACAACGATACTGTTACCAATAGAAACAACTGTGCCGTTTTCAACAAGCATATCTGCTTTTTGAATTGCATTGTCATAATACACACACGCATTTTTGATTAATACATTAAGCATAGTTTTCTCCTTATATTTCTTTAATTATAAAGTATACTATTGTCATAATATATAATTTTTATTACAAAACACACTTTGTAAAATTAAATATTATCTTATATTATACTTTGGTTTGTATCCCTAAAAATAACGCACCGCCACAGGCAGTGCGTTATTTTATTGCCTGTTTGGCATCCAATTTATTTTATCACAAAAATTTATTAAGTCAATATTTTTATATATAATATTGAGCATATATACATTATTCTGTCTATTTAACAAAATAACCGCAGTCTGTGGCTGAATTTTCGTTTAGATTTTCATCAGTATTCCAAAATACAATTTTTTCTGCATGACCGTTATCTTGTATTTTTGCTTTTAATGCGTTCAAATCCACATCTTTAAAACCTGCACTGTTTCCAACAAGAACAATGTTATCAGCTCCAAGGCGATAAGGTGCAACGATATATTTGGAATAATCACCGCCATTTACACTTTCTATATCAAATGCAAAATATGCTTTTCCTCCACCTGCTTCAGCTTTCAGTTTTATTGTGTTAATAAATCCTTGAATCTGTGCTTGAAGCTGATTTTCTGAAACTTTAAAATCTCTTTTATCAAGACTGTATCCCGTTGGAAGCTGTACTGCACTTATAATAAAGTTTTTAACCCCAAGTGCTGAAAGCTCTGTAACTATATCATAAAGATAATTTTGCATAATTTCACTTGCCGGGTTTGCCCAAGGCTTGCCGCCAAATTCTTTTGAGTTATCCCACCAGTTCATATCTGTACCGATATATTTAACTGCTGTATCTCTGTTTATGTTTGGAGCTGTTTTATCCTTAAACGCATATATATCAGCAACAAGCTCAATATTATTTTCTTTAAATATTTGAGCTATTCTTGATATATCGAGAATAGTATTTGACTTTGCAGCTATACCTATTTGTGTTTGTGTATCATAGTGTATATTGCCATTTTCATCTTTAACAGTGACAACAGCATAATTTACACCTTTTTCATTAAGCATTTTTGCTGTTTGCAATACAGCATCTTCACTCATAATACTCTGACGGTCTATGTAACTATACACTCTGCCCTCTTTTTGAACAACTTGTGGTGCTTGTTGCTGTTCCATCGGCGTTGTTGGAGTTTGTATAGGAGCAGGCTGTGGGTCCGGCTGAACAATTGGAGGTTTTGGTGTTGAAACATTTGTTATAAGTTCTATAACAGCCGGTGCTCCCAAATAACCAATTGACAAAAGCCCGCCTATAACAAGTGTAATACCAAAAACTTTTTTTGCCATCATTTTTCTTTGTCTTGATTTACCGGAAACACTTGTATTTCTTTTTATCTTAATCGGTTTGTTGGACATATAATTATCCCCTTAATATTTTATAATACAATTATATGACCTGTAAGACCATATATTGCCAATGCCAAAATTGATATATAAATAAGTGTTATAGGTAATCCTTGAAATACTGTTGGCACCTTTTCGTGACATATTTTTCTATATCCTTCTGCAATCAAAATCATCGCAATAAAATAACCTGCACTGCTGCCAAGCCCAAAGAAAATACTTTCCATCAAGGTAAGACCTTGAGAAGTTGTCAAAATAACTGTACCAACAATTGTACTTGTAATACTTGCGCTTGTAACAGATTTTAATAATTCTTTAAACTTTTCTTCTTCAAGTATTTTTCTCAATATTGAAATAACAAGAAGATAGCTTAACATACAAGCTATAACAATAACTGTTGGCAATAAAAATCTTCTATAATTGCTCAATCCTATTATATCAAAAATTGGCATTGTAAAATAAACAAAAATTGATGTTAATAGTTGAAAAACAGTGAGTGCGCCACAAAAATAAAATGTATTTTTCTTTGGGTCATTAAGCATTCTTATACCAGAACTTAAACCTAACCCACGTGCAAAAATAGCATTTTGAGAGCCTATGGCAAAAAGTGCCAAGCCAAAATACTTAGCGATTAAGCTTATTAACTCGTTCATTATGAACTGCCTCCACTTCTACCTTATATTTATATTTTGCAACCATACTTGACCAAAATGCACAGTATAATGCAATAATCAAAAATCCGCCAAAGCTGTTTTGAGCCATTGGCAAAAGTGGTGTATCAAGAATTTGTACTCCATAAAGACTGCCAAGTCCAATAAGTTCTCTTGTTGCACTTATAATAAGACAGGCAAGTATAAATCCGCCTGTATTTCTAAGCCCGTTTATAACTGAGTATAAAATAGATTCTTTTCTTGTTTTCTCAAAGTTTTTTACAATAATAGGGTCAACAACCAAAATTGGAAGATAAACTCCAAGCACCATAACCTGACTGCCCAGCATTTTATACATAAAGTAGTAAACAAATGCAAATATTATTGCAGAAACAAAAGGATAAAAGAATGTTTTAAGCGGCACACTCATTTTTCTTGTTATAAGACTTGTTACAACCCTTGTTGGTGTAAGCAGAAAAAAGACTGCTATACATAAAATTATGCCGTTGTTAAGTGTTGTTGCCGCAATTGTAAGTGGTGCAAGTGCAAGACCTTTTATAAAAACAGGGTTTGACAAAAA
>JAHHUD010000053.1 GCA_020024185.1 Oscillospiraceae bacterium
GAACGCTAGCCTGTCACGCTAGAGGTCGTGGGTTCGAGCCCCATTCGGGTCGCCATATTTACAAAGAGCAACTAGCCGAAAGGTAGTTGCTTTTTCTGTAAATAAGTTGCAAAATAAAGTTGCTGTTATAGCTCAGTAGGCAGAGCACTTCCTTGGTAAGGAAGAGGTCGGCAGTTCGAATCTGCTTAACAGCTCCACTAAAAAGTCTTGAAAAAACCAGTAATTTAGCGGTTTTTCAAGGCTTTTTATTTATATGTACTATATAACAAAAGCCACTGATAATAGTCTAATCAGTGGCTTAAAATATATAATTTTGTTATAAATTAGTGTGTAGTACCTAAAGCGATGCTTTTGTCTTCGTCATTAAGAGCGATAGCTTCAATAGCATATTCAAGACCTTTTGCGATGCAATCTTCACTCCAACCTGGAGTGCCGTTTGCTTTATCAACTGTTTGGCTGATTGTGTATGGAACATGAATAAAACCACCTTTTATATCAAGGTTATTTTTACTAATGTAGTAGAGAAGACTGTACATAACATCATTACATACATAAGTTCCGGCAGTGAAAGAAAGGTGAGATTGAATACCGTGCTTTCTTACATTTTCTACCATAGCTTTTATTGGCAAAGTTGCAAAGTATGCAGTTTCACCATCTTCCTTGATTTTAACATCAAGTGGTTGATTTCCGTCATTATCAGGTATTCTGGCATCAATATAGTTAATGCCAACTTTTTCAATAGAAATACAGCTTCTGCCACCAGCTTGACCAATACATACAACGCAATTTGGTTTATGTTCTTCAATAGCTTTTTCAACTGCCATAGCACCTTTGCCAAATACAGTTGGAATTTCCAACTTAATAATTTTTGCACCGGCAATATTATCTGGCAAAAGTTTTACAGCTTCAAAAGCAGGGTTAAGACTTTCACCACCAAAAGGGTCAAAACCTGTAACTAAAATTTTCATAAATAAACTCCCTATAAATATACGACTAAAAAATTATCTGACCTTTTTCCATTATTTTAATGTCATCAGCATATATGTCTGGATAGAAACTTGTTAAATCAAAGTGGCCGCTGGCCTCCAAATTTCCACCAAGAGCAATGTTTCTGCCAAATCCAAGATGAAATGTACCAAAAGCAGATTCATCTTCAATATAGCAGTTTCCAAGGCATTTTGCAATGGAATTTAATCCAATACCAAGCTCACTTGCTATATATAAATTTTTGTCATTATATTCTTTTATAAAATTGGATAGCACTATACCATCAAAAGAATTTTGAATATTTACAATTCTTCCGTTTTTTAACTCTATTCGGACTGGTTTTTTATTTTTCCCAATATAACCAAAAGAGCCATCAACAATTAATGTGCCGTTTGTTTTATCTTCTTGTATTGGAATAAATACTTCAATACTTGCAGATGAATATCCGTTTGAATCGTCAACATTACCGTTAAAAAAGTTTGCTTTTCTATTTTTCTTTCCAATTGTCAAATCAGAACCAATTTCAGTTGTTATTCTTACAGTGTCAGCTTTATTAAGCTTATCTATCAAATGCTCTGCCCACATTTTACTTGTTTTACAATCCATAAGAAAAAAATCATACTCAAGCATACTTCTTTTGTCATTGGTATAAAGAGGAAGAGATAAAAACTTTTTGCCGTTCTTAATAGCTTTTTTTGTTGCACAAGTTGTAACGAGAGAATAACTTGTTGCCGCAATTATAATATCATAATCAAGAAAAGCATCTTCGTTGTTATCAAAATATATACCAACTAATTTTCCGGTTTCTTTTGTAACAAAAATATCTGCATGTCCATGAGATTCTTTCGCAACATGCTGTAACAGCTCGGCTTCTTTTATATGATAAGAATCTGTTACGATAAGCAGTCTTTGACCACTATTAAGGCTAACCCATTCGTTAATTATAATTTTTGCACCACGTATAGCCTTGCTATTCATAAATTATCACCTATTATTTAAACATGATCATATACATTATTTGAAATACAATCATAAATATAGCAGGTAAAATTTGACTTTTTATAACACCCATTTTATCTTTAATGTCAAGTATAGCAACAGGAACAATATTAAAGTTTGCAGCCATTGGTGTTAAAAGTGTACCACAGTAACCACATGTTAATGCAACCATACCGATAACAACAGGATTTGCCCCATAAGCTAAAACAAATGGTGCACCAATACCAACTGTCATAACAGTGATAGCAGCAAATGCGTTACCCATAATCATAGTAAATACAACCATACCTAAAGCATAAACAATAATACCTATATTTACATTTCCTTCAGGGATAAATTGACCTACAATTTGTGCAATAACATCACCAACTCCTGCCATTGTGAATACAGAGCCAAGCACTGCCAAAAGTGGAGGAAGCATACTTGTTGGACCAACAATAGATAAAAATCTTGCTGCGTCGTCAAAGAATACTTTTGGTTTATTATCTTTTGAGAATATAGCTAAGAAAATCATTGCTGTTATAACACCAAAGCCTGTCCCAACAAGTGCACTCCAACCAATGAGAGCAAATACAAGAGAGAAAATACCAATTGATAATGCAGGTATAAATATTTTTATACCGATTTTATCAAATTTAGATTGTGTTTCTTCTTTAGTTGGACCAACACCACTGCCGGATTTTACTCTTTTTAAAATTGCAGATGCACACATAATCAAAACAAGTACACCGTTTACTGTGTTAGGAATCCAACGGCCAAAACCAATAACAATACCAATACTACCCCAGAAAATAGCAGTGCCATATGGTGAAGGGTTTTCTTTGTCAGTTAAATTTTTAATTGCTGTATATAAACAAATTATCCCTATAACCATATATACAACTTCAAGAAGTTTTGTCATAAGAGGGATATCAGAATTTAAGAAAAAAGCCATTTGTTATCTCCTTAATCTTCATTAGTTTTATTGCTATAATATTTTTTGCAGAGCATTTTATCTTTGATGTAATAGTAAATTACACCGATAGCAACACCTGCAATAGCAACTGGAATTTCAACTGCTGCAAGTTGAATAAGTTCAACTTTATAACCAAGGTTTTCTAAAGTAGATTGAACTAACAATGCACCACTACCACCAACAAACAAAACCTGACAGAAGAACCAAGAGATATTTTCTATACCCGCTGCCATTGATTTGATTTGTTCAAGGTGTTTTTCGTTTACTTTGCCTTGTTTGCTTTCAACAGCTCCTGTTGCCATAGGGACCAAAACTGGTCTAATAAAACCAGGAACGCCACCAATACCAACGTTGAAAGCACCAAAAGCACCACGAATAATACCGTATGCACCTATTATAATACCGGATGTTGCACCTTTTATTTTGCTGATTAATGAGGAAGAAGCTTCTCTCAAACCATTTCTTTCCATTGTACCAGTAACCAGCATAACTAAAATAAAGATTGTCATACTTCTATTTGCAACAAAGCTTTGTCCAAATGATTCGAGCAAAGTCATAATGTCAATACCACCAACAAAAGCTGTTGCAAAAGCGGCAAGAACAATAATTAAAATGGAATCTAATTTAAATGCAAACCCAAGCACGACAATAAGAATTCCAATAAGTTTAATGTATTCCATATAATAACTCCTTTTTTTAATATTGGCAGATGTATAATTATATAATTGCGGTATTTACTTGTCAATAATAAGAATTTTAGTTTAGTTTTCAAAAATAAATAGCCTCAAAATTATATATATATGATTATATATTTTGATTATATTTATTCATTTCAGTTATATAATTATCTATAACAGATAAATAAATTAACATAAATAAATTAAGAGAGTATTCTGAAATGTTGAAAATATAAACATATTGTTATTGATTGTTATAATATGCCAAATTGTAGAAAAAAAGTTTAAAATAATTTTAAAAAAGTATTGCATTTTATGAAAACATATTGTATAATATAAAAGCTGTTTAAGCCGGTGTGATGGAATTGGCAGACGTGCTGGACTCAAAATCCTGTGGTAGTGATACCGTGTCGGTTCGACCCCGACCACCGGCACCAAAGAGATGACATTTATGTCATCTCTTTTTATTTTGTAAAAACTTTAAATTACAATATCTAACGATGAAGTTTATCTAGCATATATGTATGACAGCTTTGATTTAGATTATAGAAATAACAATATATACTATTATATTGTTTTTCTTTTTTTTTATTTATTTTTATTGTATAATAATATTTTACATGTAAATATCAAATATGAGGTTATGAGATAAGGAGATAATATGCTGAAAAAACATTTTCTATTTGAAAAAGAATTTTTTATTTCTGTTATATCTATTGCTCTGCCTATTGCTATTCAAAATGTTATAAGCAGTGGTGTTACAGCAATGGATACAATTATGCTTGGACAGCTGGGAGATATTGCAGTTTCTGGAGCAAGTCTTGGTGGACAACCATTCTTTTTAATGATGATAGCTATTTTTGGAATTAGTGGTGGTGGTGCAGTTTTAATTTCTCAATATTGGGGAAAAGGTCAAGTTGACGTAATAAGAAGAGTTATGAGAATATCTTGTACATTCTCATTTATAGTTTCTGTTATTTTCACTTTTGGTTCATTTTTATTTCCTAATCAGATAATGTCACTTTTTTCAAATGAACAAGAAGTTATAATTGCAGGGGCATCATATTTAAAAACATTATCTTTGGGATTTATACTATATACTCTTTCAGCCAGTTATCTTATGGCGCTTAGAGCAGTTGAGCAGGTTATTGTAACAACTACAATTTATGCAATATCATTCTTTGTTAATGTTGCAATAAACTATATGTTTATTTTTGGTAAATTTGGAGCACCGGCTCTTGGAGTTCAAGGGGCTGCTATAGGCACAGTTGCTGCAAGAATATTTGAATTTGTAGCTGTTCTCATCTATATGTATTTTGTAGAAAAGAAAATAGGATATAAAATGCATAATATGTTTAAAATAGATAAAAAACTTTTACCAGACTTTATGCATCATTCGTTGCCGGTTATGGGTAATGAATTTATATGGGGTATGGGTAGTGTAGTAACAGGTATGATTATGGGCAGAATTGGTTCTACATTTGTTGCTGCAAATAGTATAGTTGCAGTTTTTTATCAATTAATATCTGTTTTTACATTTGGTATTGCAAATGCGTCCGGAGTTATATGTGGTAAAACAATTGGACAAGGAAACTATGAAAGAGCACAAAAGACGGCAGTTACGCTTAATTTAGTAGCTATATGTTCTGGTTTTATTACAGCAATTATAACTTTTTTTATAAAAGGTGCGTTTATCGGTATGTATGAAATTACACCTGAAGCAAAACAAGTTGCATTTGATATGATGACTGTGCTTGTATTTATTCAGCCACTTATATCTATTGATATTGTTAATATTATTGGTGTTCTTCGTGGTGGTGGAGATACAAAAGTTGCACTTATGCTTGATGGAGGTGGTATGTGGCTTATAAATATACCTTTAAGCATAGTATTGGCTTTTGTTATAAAAGCGCCGGCTGCTCTTATATACTTATCAATGAGATGTGATATGTTTGTAAAGATAATTATAGAGTTTTGGAGAATACATTCAAAACGATGGATAAGAACTGTTACCAGAGAAGATTTATAGTTAATAAAATAACATTTTACAATATACAATTTGACAGAAATGTTTGACAATGGTGAAAAATTTTTGTATAATAATGTATATCTAAAATGAATTTAGTATATAATGTAAAATATATTTTGAGGTATCATCAGTGCAGGATAATTTGGAGCAACATGTAGCTTTGGCAAAGCAAGGTTCTCATAAAGATATTGAATATATATTTAAAGAGTTTAAATATTCCATATCTGCTTGTGCATATAACCTTTGTAGCCCAAATTTTGATTTTGAAGATGCCATACAAGAAGGTAATGTTGGATTGTTTAAAGCAATCTTGAGTTATTGTCCAGAAAAAAATGCAAGTTTCTCAACCTACGCTAAAAAATGTATTTTAAATAATATTATAACTGCATGTAGGACAAGTCAGAGCCAAAAACATCAGATACTTACAAATGCAAAAACAATAAGTGAAGAAGATTTTTATAATAATCCAGAAAATGATTTTTTAATTAAAGAAGAAAATATTGAATTTATAAAAACTGCAAAGAGTAAGTTATCAAAGTTGGAATTTTTGGTATTTAGTTTATATACCATGCAGTATTCATACAAAGAAATTGCAGATATGATAAAAAAAGATGAAAAGTCTGTAAATAATGCGATACAGCGCATTCATAAAAAACTTAGAAAATAAAGACACAGTGTCTTTATATAAAATGCCCAAGTTATTTAAAGCAAAGCGGCCTGCTACACGCAATAGCATTGGTTTAATTCTCAAGGGCTAAATACATTTTTTTAAAAGGAGAGATACCAATGTATCAAGACAAAACATTAGTTTGCAAAGATTGCGGACAAGAATTCACATTTACAGCAGGTGAACAAGAATTTTATGCAGAAAGAGGTTTTGAAAACGAACCACAAAGATGTAAATCTTGCCGTGATGCAAGAAAAAATCAAGTTCGTGGACAAAGAGAATTTTTCACAGCTACATGTGCAAAATGTGGTAAAGAAGCAAAAGTTCCATTTAAACCAAGAGAAGACAGACCAGTTCTCTGCAGCGAATGCTTTGCAGCTGAAAAAGGTGAATAATATTTAATCAAATATAAAAAGGCATCTGATATAATCAGATGCCTTTTTAATTTAAAAACATATTTTTAAAGTATTTATAAAAATACTTTAATTTTTTTAATTGTTATATTATAAATATTATTTTGTACCAAAAATTCTGTCACCAGCATCTCCAAGCCCAGGAACGATATAACCGTGTTCATTGAGTTTTTCATCAAGAGCAGCACAGAAAATATCAACATCTGGATGAGTTTCTTGCAATTTTTTTATACCTTCTGGAGCAGCAATCAAGCAAAGGAATTTTATGTTTTTTGCACCTTTTTGTTTTATAAGTTTGATTGCATCACAAGCACTACCACCAGTTGCAAGCATTGGGTCAACAACAAAAACATCTCTTTCTTCGATATCACTTGGCATTTTGCAGTAATATTCAACAGGTTCAAGAGTTTCTTCGTTACGATATAGACCTATATGACCAACTTTTGCAGAAGGAATCAAAGCAAGCATACCATCAACCATACCAAGACCGGCACGAAGAATAGGCACAACAGCAAGTTTTCTGCCTGCAAGAACTGTACAAGTTGTTTTTGTAACAGGTGTTTCAATTTCTTTATCTTTTGTAGCCAAATCTCTTGTAGCTTCATAACACATAAGCATAGAGATTTCTTTTGCAAGCTCTTTAAATGCTTTTGTACCTGTTGTTTTATCGCGCATAATAGCGATTTTATGTTTAATAAGAGGATGATCCAATATCAATGTTTTAGCCATAATATATCTCCTGATTAAATTATTTTTCCAACTCTGTTATTTTGTTTACTCTGTTTGCGTGACGTCCACCTTCAAACTCTGTATTAAGGAACAAGTCCACCAATTCACACGCAACACCAGCACCAACAACTCTGCCACCCATACATAAAACATTTGCATCGTTGTGTAAACGTGTGTATTTTGCACTGAAATGGTCACTGCAGCAACAAGCTCTGATACCTTTAACTTTATTTGCTGCGATAGAAATACCAACACCTGTGCCACAGAAGAAAAGACCTTTATCACATTCACCGTTTATAATTTTATCACAACCGGCTTTTGCAATATCTGGATAATCAACACTGTCAGTGCTGTGTGTACCTATATCAATAAATTCAACACCATTTTTTTCAAGATGTTTTTTCACTTCTTCTTTCAAATTATAACCGCCGTGGTCAGCTGCTAATACTATCATTTATTTTTCTCCTTTAATTCTCGTTCTGCTTGTGAAAGTCTTAAATAACTAGGGGATAGTTCAAAATGAGTTTGTTTTGGCATATCTTTTGCCAAAATACAAGCACCCATAGCTATACAAGGCATTTGAACAGAATGTTTTTTTACATTAGGCATATTTTCATATCTATTATAGCACAAATCTTTGCCATCTCCAATAAAAAATATGTTTTTTTGGCAATTAGATACAAATTCGTCTAGCTTATCTACCATTATGCAATCATCATCAACTAAAATGTGTCCATTATCTGTAATATTGCAATAAATTTGATTTCTTCTGGCATCAAAACAAGGTATAACCACACCATCAAAATCACAGCTTGCAACCATTGCTTTAAGAGAAGATACACCAACACAAGCTTTATTTGTAGCCATAGCCATGCCTTTTACAAGAGCCAGTCCAATTCTAAGTCCAGTGAAAGAGCCAGGGCCAAGTGTAACGGCAAAGACATCAATATTTTCTGATTTAAGTCCACATATAGACATACTATTTTCTATAAGAGATAGAAGGTTTTGTGAATGTGTCATATTTGAGTCATAAACACATTGATATATAGGTTTATCATCTTTTACAATTGCAACACTGCCTTGCTTACTGCTGCAATCTACACCTAAAATAATCATTAAAAGTTACCTCCGGATATTGAGATTTTTCTCGTATTCTCATCAAGTTTTTCAAATTTTATAGTGATTGTGTTTTCGTTAAAGAAATCTTTTATATTTTCAGACCATTCAATAGCACACACACCATCATAATCAAGATAATCGTAAAAACCAATATTATAAAGTTGGTCCTCGTTTTCTATACGGTACATATCAAAATGAAAAAGACTGAGTGGAAATCCGGTATATTCATTTACAATAGCAAATGTTGGACTTGTAACAGTTGCTTGTATACCAAGTCCGTCACAAAGACCCTGGCAAAAAGCAGTTTTCCCCATACCAAGTCCACCATCAAAAAATATTATATCGTGATTAACCAATAGCGGAACAATACTTTTGGCAATAGAAATAGTTTCTTCTTTGGATTTTGATATAAATTCTTTCAAAATACCACCTCATAGTTATATTTTTGTGAAGTTTCATATAATATACTAACTTATATAATATAACACAAAATACATAATAGTACAATTATTTTAAGTTGATATATTTTAAAATATATTATATACTTATTGCGAATAACATATAAGAAAAGGGGAAAATATATGTATAAAAATCCATGGTTTAAAGAATTTTTAGACCAAACAGATTTTGTGTTATTAGGAATGTGTGCAACATGCAGTGCAATATCTGTTTATAGCATATATTCTATTTACATGACAATGAACGCTGTTGATAAAGTCAGCACTGTTATAGTACAAATGATAGCAAGTATACTTGGCATTTTTGTGGCAGTTATGCTTTCGATAATAGATTATAGAGAATTATGTGACTGGTATAAAGTACATATGACATTATGTATAGGACTTATGATATTGACAGCTTTTATAGGTTTTGCACCTCCGGGTACAACTAATAAGGCATGGATTGCTTTGCCGGGTGGATTGACTATTCAACCAAGTGAATTACTGAAAATAAGTATGATTATAACATTAGCTCATTTTTTAGATAAGTATAAAGATAGAATAAATGAAATAAATATTATACTAAAACTTGGTTTTGTTGCAGCGGTTCCTTTTGCTTTTGTTGCATTTCAACGAGATGGTGGAACAATGCTGGTTTATATGTTTATTATAGCAAGTATGTTTTTTTCAGCTGGTATAAGTTGGAAATTGATAATTGCATTACTTGGTGCAGCAATTATTGGCACACCAATTATATGGTTTTTTACAGATGTTATTGGTGAATATCAGAAAAATAGAATACTTGCATTGATTTTTCCAGATGACCCAGCATATAAATCAATATTAGTTCAACAAAATGCAGGGAAAGTTTCTATAGGTTCAGGACAATTATTCGGAAAAGGATTTATGACAGAGGGACATAATAATGTTCCATTACCACAAAATGACTTTATGTTTTCATTTGTTGCGGAAAGTGTAGGGTTTATAGGAATACTTGCTGTTATTGCTGTTATACTTATTATGTGTTTCAGAATTTTATTTATTGCAAATCGTTCATCTGATATGCAAGGGAGTTTTATATGTGTTGGGGTATTTGCAATGCTTATATTCCAAAATATAATTAATATTGGAATGAATCTTTCTGTTCTTCCGGTTATAGGTATTACATGGCCTTTATTTTCTGCAGGTGGAACAAGTGTTTTAGCAACATATTGTGCAATCGGAATGGCACTTAGTGTTGCAAGACATAATAAAAAGAATTTATTTTAAAATGAATATAAATAAAATTTATGATATTTCATTTAATATAAAAAAAATCAATATTTTAATTATATACAAATTATAATAAACAATAAAAATGAATATACTATATTAAAAATGGTAATTTATGAAAAACATATAGAATAAAACGCTAAACTGTAATATTGTACTTTTATGTAAAAAAAATAAATAAAAAAATGTTAAAATCATATATATACAAAATGAAAATTATGTGATAATATGTAAAAAAAAGGAAACAAAGGGGGAAATAATATGTTTTGTTTAAATTGTGGAAAAGAAATATCTGACAACGCAACATTCTGTGCAGCTTGTGGTCAAAAAGTAGGTAACTCAAGCACTACTACTGGTGAAACAAGTACAGCTTCATCACCAGAAATGCTTATTGATTATGATGTTGAACGTCTTATTGGTGAAAAACGTGAATATTATGTTCCAAAGTTTAAAGAAATGAAACAAACAGGCAAAAAAACATCTTGGAACTGGTGTGCGTTTTTATTTTCAACATTTTGGCTTGTATACCGTAAAATGTACTTATATGGAGCTATATTTTTCTTGGTTATAAATGGCTTGTCATATATAAGCACTTATCTTTCATTTGCAGCTAGCATTTGTATGGGTGTATTTGGTAACTATATTTATATGAATCGTCTTGAAAGCTTATCAAAAGAGGCAAACCTTCTTGATGCAGGAATGAAAGAACAGTTTATTGCTAAAAAAAGTGGTGTAAACTTAACAGCAGTTATCATAATTCTTGCAATTTATGTTCTTCTTATATTTTTACTTGTATTTGTGTTTGCATCATTATTTGCGCTTGCACTTAGTTAGAGTTAATATTACAATATGACAAAAATAAAAAAGAGGGAATCAAGTTTCCCTCTTTTTTTATTTATACAGTCTCTAAAGATTTTGTGGTCACAGAATATTCTGTTATATCTAAAGTCGTTTCTCCGTCAACTTGTATAGGAGTAGGAGAGGAGAATTTAACAGAGAAGTCTGTTCCGGTAAAAACTGAAAC
>JAHHUD010000054.1 GCA_020024185.1 Oscillospiraceae bacterium
TCTGGGTTAAGGTAAACAAGTTCTTGGAAATAGTCAACAATAACACTGTATGGAATAAAGAGTAATGCACTTAAAGCATGACTTTCGCTGTATTTTGCAGTATCTTCTTCAAAGAAAAGGTGATGCCATGGACTTGTTAAAAATTCCATGCTCATTGAGTGTGTTTCACAAGCTTCAACCGGAGCTTCACGAACTGATGGATATTTAATAAGTTTCTGAGCAGTGTATGCAGCAAGAGCATGACCACATTCATGTGTAAGTGTTTTAACATCACTTTGTGTACCATTTGCGTTAAAGAATATAAATGGATAGCCATAATCTTCAATAGATACACAATAACCGGCTGCACGTTTTCCGTTTCTAGGTTCAATATCAAAAAGTTCATTGTCATACATAAGGTCAATGAGTTCTTTTGTTTCTGGACTCATTTCCCCAAACATTTGTTTGGTGCGTTTTAAAATCTCAGGTATAGAATATTTTGGCATTGGATTTCCATCAGCATAAGAAAAGTCGTCATCATAGAATTTGAAGTCGTTTACGCCAATATTTGTTGCTTGTTGTTTTTTATATTCAACATTTTTTGGAACCATAACATCAAGAACTTGTTGGCGGAAAGCAGCAACATCTTCTGGAGTATATGAACGACATCTTTTTATATAAGCCATTTCAACATAGTTGTTAAAACCAAGTTTTTTAGCCTGTTCTGTTCTGTTTTTTACAAGACGGTCATAGATACCTTCAAATTCTTCTTTATGAGAATCAAAGAAGTTACCTTCAGCTTCAACAGCAGCTTTTCTTACTTTGCGGTCTGCACTTTGACGATATGCAGAAAGTTGTGAAAGATTTAGGATTTTTCCATCAAAATCAATTCTTGCAGAAGCATAAAGATTTTCATATTTAGAGCAAAGCTCATTTTCTTCTGTCATAAGGTCCATAATTTCTGGGCTAAATGTTTTTTGTTCCATTTCAAGACAGTCAAAGAAATAATCTCCAAGCTCTTTGCGAAGTTCATCTTTAAAACGGCTTTCCATAATAACTTTTTTAAAGTTATTAAAACACATTGTTGCTGTTGGTGACCATTTATCGTAGAAAGCTTGTTCTTCAAGATAGAAAGGGTCTACTGTATCAATAGAATTTCTAATATTTGATAAACATTCGTATGTTAAAAAGTGGCCTTTTTCATCTTCAAATTCCTTGAAGATTTTAAGCTGTTCGTCAGCACTTTCTGCATTTGCAAAAGCTTTTGAAAGTTCTTCACATTTTTTGAGCATTTTATCAATGTCAGGGCGTGAATAAGGAATATCTTTAAGTTTCATATATTATCTCCTTTAATAAATAAACGAAATTGTAATAATAGAAATTATACACTTTAAATATATATTTATCAATAAAAAACACAGCTGAGCAATCAGCTGTGTTAATTTACTATATATTAAATACGATTAATACCAAGTTTAATAGCTTCATCGGAAACTGCTTTTGCAACAACATCAGCAACACATGGATTGAATGGGTCTGGAATGATATATTCAGGGTTGAGCTCATCATCTTTTACGATAGATGCAATAGCTTTTGCTGCTGCAATCTTCATAGACTCTGTAATTTCTGTTGCTCTTACTTGTAAAGCACCTTTAAAAATACCAGGGAATACAAGAACATTATTAATCTGGTTAGGAAAATCACTTCTTCCGGTTGCAACAATATATGCACCTGCATTGAGAGCTTTATCCGGCATAATTTCTGGTGTTGGGTTTGCCAAAGCACAGATAACTGGCTTTTCATTCATAGAAGCAACCATTTCTTCACTTACAAGGTTAGCACGAGAAACACCAATAAAGATATCTGCACCTTTCATAGCATCTGTAAGTGTACCTGTAAGTTTTTCTCTGTTTGTGATTTTTGCCATTTCTCTTTGAGCATCAGTGATAGCTTCTCCACCTTCAACAAGGATACCGAATATATCACAAAGTGTCATGTTTGTGAAACCAACACTGATGAGAAGTTTTGCAATAGATATACCGGCAGCACCAGCACCGTTAAGAACTACACGAAGTTCTTCTGGTTTTTTACCTTTGAGTTTTGCAGCATTAAGCAAAGCTGCTGCAACAACAATTGCTGTGCCATGTTGGTCATCGTGGAAAACAGGAATATCGCACATTTCTTTAAGTCTTTTTTCAACTTCAAAACATGTTGGAGCACAGATATCTTCAAGATTGATACCACCAAAGCTTTTTGAAATTTTGTAAATAACATTTACAATTTCATCTGGGTCTTTGCTGTCAACACAGATAGGAAAAGCATCAATACCTGCAAATTCTTTAAATAATACACATTTACCTTCCATAACTGGCATACCAGCACTTGGACCAATATCACCAAGTCCCAAAACTGCTGTACCGTTTGTTATAACAGCAACAAGGTTTGATTTTCTTGTGTAGTCATATGCTTTACTTTCATCTTTTTGAATTTCAAGGCAAGGCTCTGCAACACCTGGGGTGTATGCAATAGCGAGTTCTTCTCTATTTGTAACCTTAGCTCTGGAAACAACTTCAATTTTACCAGCCCATTCTTTATGAGCGTTAAGTGCGATTTCTCTTCTGTCCATTATGAACATCCCCTTATATAAATTTATTAGTGTTTATCGAATTGACGTGTAAGTTTATCAGCGTTAAGAGCTTCGTCAAGCTGTTCTTGAGTTACACCATGTGCAAGAGCACCTTCAACAATTGGTGTACCATCTTTAAGGAATTTTTTAGCGATGTCAGCAGATGCTTTGTATCCGATAACTGGACAAAGAGCAGTTACAAAGCCTGTTGAATGGTAAAGAAGGTCTTTACAACGGTCTTCATTTGCAACAATACCATTTACACAGTTTACGATATATGTATCAATACCATTAATAAGCATTGTCATTGATTCATAGATACGGTTAAATACAACTGGTTCAAATGCGTTAAGTTCAAGCTGACCAGCTTCACAAGCCATAGTTACTGTAAAATCGTTGCCCATAACTGCAAAACAGCATTGATTGAGAACTTCTGGGATAACTGGGTTGATTTTACCAGGCATAATGGAAGAACCGTTCTGTTTTGCAGGAATTGTGATTTCTGCAAGACCAGCTTTTGGACCACCATTCATAAGTCTGATATCGTTTGCCATTTTGGAAAGGCTGATTGCACATGTTTTGAGTGAAGAAGATACAACAGAGAAACCATCAATGTTTTGTGTGCCGTCAATCATATCATCACATTGTGTAAGAGCAAGACCTGTTACTTGTGCCAAAGTAGGAACAATGTTGTTAAAGAAGTATTCGCTGGAGTTGATACCAGTACCGATAGCTGTTGCTGACATATTAACAACAAGCATTTCTTTAAGAGCATTTTCAATGCGTTTTTTATCTCTTGCAACAGCAGAAGCGTAAGCGTGGAACTCTTGACCAAGTGTTACTGGCACAGCGTCCATAAGCTGTGTTCTACCAAGTTTAAGAACATTTCTAAATTCTTCACTCTTAGCCATTAAAGCATTGTAAAGTTCATCAAGTTTTTCAACAAGTTCAAGACCAGTTTTATATATAGAAAGTTTAAGACTTGTTGGATAAACGTCATTTGTAGATTGAGCCATATTTACATGGTCATTTGGATGACAGAATTTATAGTCACCTTTTTCTTTGCCAAGCTTTTCAAGAGCAATATTTGCAATAACTTCGTTTGCATTCATATTTGTGCTTGTTCCAGCACCACCTTGAATTTGGTCAACGATAAATTCTTCGTGGAATTTGCCGTTAAGAATTTCTTCACAAGCTGCAACGATTGCATCAGAGATACCAGCATCAAGTGTGCCAGCGTTTTTGTTTGCAATTGCACAAGCTTTTTTGATTTCTGCCAAAGACATAATTTGAACTTTTGGAAGAAGTTTGCCTGTGATGTAGAAGTTTTCATTTGCTCTGAGAGACTGTACACCATAATAAGCCTCGGAAGGAACTTGTTTTTCACCAACTGAGTCGCTTTCTAAACGATAATTCATTTTATTTACCTCACTTTGTATATCTATTTAATAAAAGTTTGTTTAGTGTGCCAATTTGGCTTAATTTTAGCAAAAACTAATTACATTGTAAATGGTATATATAAAATTAAGAAAAAAATAAACTTTTAAATTTTAACAAGTTATAAAAAAATATATAATTGCGAAACTGTTTATAAAAATAAGATAAAATATATAAATGCTAATTTAAAAATTAATAGGTGACAAATTGAATTTTATTTAATATAATTAACACATAAACAATATATCATTATTTAAAATGTTAATACTTTTGACTATAAGGGGATGTTTATGGAATTTGATAAGAAACAAACAAAAAGCATACTTAAAATAATATTTATTTCAATATTATTTTATTTTTTTGTAAGAGAAATCGGAACCATATTAAGTTATTTTTCTATACTATGGAAGGTTGTTGCTGTATTTGTTATTGGTGGTGCAATGGCATTTATAATAAACTTACCAATGAGTTTTATAGAAAATAAAGTTCTTTCAAAAACAAAACTAAAAAAAGGAAAACGACAGATAGCTCTTTTAATAACACTTGCGTTACTTATTCTTGTTATAAATGCTATATCATTTATTGTTATTCCAGAACTTGCAACTACAATGCAAAAAATAATTGTAGAATGTCAAAAGTTTTATGATAAACTACCAAATATATTAAGTAATCTTGTACAATCTCTTCCAATAACAGAAGAAACAGCAAAAAATATTCAGATAGAGTGGTCACAAATTTATGGTACAGTTATAAAAACTTTGCAGGGAATAGCAACAAGTGTGGTTTCTTCATCCACAACACTAATTGGTGTTGCGGTTAACACAGTTACAAACTTTATTATATCGTTCATTTTCTGCATTTATATTTTATTGGCAAAAGAAAAAATTTCAATAGTATGTAAAAAAATTCTATATGCATTTGTTAAAGAAAAAATAGCGGATAATATTTTGGATATTTTGACTCTCACAAGACGCACATTTTCAAACTTTTTATCAGGTCAATGTCTTGAAGCTGTAATACTGGGTAGTATGTTTTTTGTCTCAATGACAATTTTGGGTATGCCATACGCTTTGCTTATAGGTAGCTTAATATCTGTTACAGCTTTAATTCCTATTGTTGGAGCATTTATTGGTTGCGTTGTTGGTATTCTTCTTATAATGATGATAAATCCAATTCAAGCAATATGGTTTATTGTGTTATTCTTTGTTTTACAGCAAATTGAGGGGAATGTAATATACCCAAAAGTTGTTGGTAATTCAGTGGGACTTCCTGCAATTCTTGTGTTTATAGCAGTAATTATTGGCGGTAATTTATTTGGTATTGTAGGTATGATTTTATTTATTCCTATTACATCGGTTTGTTATACAATTGCTATTAAAATTATAGATAAAAAACTGGAAAAGAAAGATATATCAAAAGAAAAAATAAATGATATTGAATAATAAAAAACAGACATCTTTATTAAAAGGTGTCTGTTTTAATTTTATTATCTTGTAATTCTCATTCTGCTTAAAATCTGGAAAGATTCTCCCGGTTTTAAAACTTTTCCATGTTCTTTTTTGTCCCAATGGAGAGAAGAACTTTCTCTATCAGGAAGACTGAGCCAAGGCTCTACACAGAAAAATTTTGTTGTTATTGTATCAGCTGTCCACAGAACAACATAAGGGAAATCCTGAACATCGAAATCAATTCTTTTTTGTGAATCCTTTTCTACAATAGAAACTGTTTTTGCAGTAAGTTCAGAAAAAATAAGAGAGTCATTTTCAAAGAAATGGTCTTTAAGAGGTATTTGTGAAATATTATTGCCATAAACATAACTGTTTCCGTCAAGCAAAAATCTATCACTAAATGTAAGAACTTTTGGAGATTGAGGAGTATCAAACTCAATATAATAATCCTCTGTTTTATGATGTTCATCAAAAGGAAGTTTAAATCCAGGGTGGAAACCAAGACCAAAACCTAAATCACAGCTATCAATATTTGTTACTTCTATTTTATGATGTACAGAGTGACCGGATAAAATAAAACTTGTTCTAAATATAAAATTATATGGAAATCTTTTTTTGCTTTCTGAATTAGCCTTGTATTCAAAAATTATAAGATTGTCTTCTTTGAGAACCAAATTATGTTCAACAGTGCGAATAAATCCATGTGAAGGTGCAGGATATTCAACTCCTTCAACAATAAATTTACCTTCTTTCATTCTACCTGCATAAGGAAAAAGAACAGGTGCAGAATATCCCCATACACTTTTGTCAGCTTGCCAGAGAAGTTCTTCTCCATCTTCGTTTTTTACGCTGACCATTTGTGCGCCATGAGTGTCAACTGTAAGACTGAGGTGTGTATTCTTTATAGTATATTGCATTTATAAATTCCTCTCAAATATCTAGTTTATACTAAAAATCATTAATGTTATATATATTATATATCATCAACTACAAGATTTAAAGTGTAAATTTAATATATTTTTTCATTTTTGTGTAAATTGAAAAAATTAACTTGAAAAGATATAATAAATGTAATATAATACAAAATACATGTGCCTAAAAGGGCATTTTTTATTGACAAAAAACTTATTTATATAAAACTATGGAGGATTGCTGTGAAAGAATTTGTAGAACAGATAGACAAACGTCGCACGTTTGCTATAATTTCTCACCCAGACGCTGGTAAAACAACACTTACAGAAAAATTGCTTTTATATGGTGGTGCAATACAACAAGCAGGTATTGTTAAAGGCAAAAAAGGTGCTCGTGCAGCAACTTCTGACTGGATGGAAATTGAAAAACAGAGAGGTATTTCTGTTACTTCTTCTGTTATGCAGTTTAATTATGATGGATATTGTGTAAATATTTTGGACACCCCTGGCCACCAAGACTTCTCAGAAGACACATATCGTACACTTATGGCTGCTGATAGTGCAGTTATGGTTATTGACGCTGCAAAAGGTGTTGAAAACCAAACAAAGAAACTTTTTAAAGTTTGCACAATGAGAAATATACCTATATTCACATTTATAAATAAAATGGACCGTGAATCTCAAGACCCATTTGATTTGTTGCAAGAAATAGAAGATGTTTTGGGCATTGCAACATATCCTATGAACTGGCCAATTGGTTCTGGTAAAGATTTTAAAGGTGTTTATGACAGAAAAAATGAAGAAATAATAGCTTTTAGTCATGACGGTAAAGTTGGTGTAAATCAGGCTCAAGCTACAAAAGCAAAGCTTGGAGATTCTAACCTTGATGAACTTATAACAGCGCCATTACATGAAACACTTGTAAATGATATAGAACTTATAGAAGGTGCAGCTGCCGATTTTGACAAAGAGGCAATTGATACAGGTAAATTGACACCTGTTTTCTTTGGTTCTGCACTTACAAACTTTGGTGTTGAACCATTTATAAAAGAATTTTTATCTCTTACAACATCACCTTTAGCAAGAGAATCAGATGCCGGTATAATTGACCCAAAAAGTGAAGATTTTTCTGCTTTCGTGTTTAAAATTCAAGCAAATATGAATAAAGCACATAGAGATAGAATTGCTTTTATGCGTATTTGTAGTGGTAAGTTTGAAAGAGGCATGGACGTTTTTCATGTTCAAGCCGGTAAAAAGATAAAACTTGCACAGTCAACACAGCTTATGGCAAGTGAAAGAGAAACTGTGGATGAAGCATATGCAGGGGATATTATCGGTATTTTTGACCCGGGTATTTTTTCAATCGGCGATACAATAACAACTGCAAAAAAACCATTTAAGTTTGCAAGTATCCCAACTTTTGCACCAGAACATTTTGCAAGAATTTCTCAAGTTGATACAATGAAAAGAAAACAATTTGTAAAAGGTATGGAACAGATTGCTCAAGAAGGTGCAATTCAAATATTTAAAGAACTTGGCGGCGGTATGGAAGAAGTTATTGTTGGGGTTGTTGGTGTTCTTCAACTTGAAGTTTTGGAACATCGTCTTAAAACAGAATATAACGTTGATATCCGTATACACCCATTGCCATATCAGCATATTCGTTGGATTGAAAATGAAGATATAAATATTAAGTCACTAAATCTTACAAGTGATACAAAATGTGTTGAAGACTTTAAAAATAGAAAATTACTATTATTTACAAGTCCATGGAATGTTAACTGGGCAACAGACAAAAACCCAGACCTTGTTTTAGCAGAAATAGGTAAATAAAAACAAACAGATAGCTTTAAACGGCTATCTGTTTTATTTTTTGATAATAATAAGCTTTTGTTACCAATTTTTAACTATAATGTTTCACAATTTGAGGCTTTTTAATTGATTATTAGTATAAAATGTTGTAAAATTATAAAGATAAGACAAAATATAAAATTTGGGAGGCTAAAATGCCTGACTATATAAAAAGAAAATTCTCTGAAATGTTATCAAAATATAGAAGAGTTATTTTGCTTTGTGCTGATATAACTGTTGTAACAGTTGCATATTCTCTTACATGGGTTCTTATATCCGGCAGAGCAGATATGGACGCATATTTCAGTTTGCTTGTATCTAGCTGTTTTTTATTTGTGTCCTGTTTTGCAATTGTTTATGCAGCAACAGGTATGTATGACAGTTTGTGGAGATATGCAGAAGTTGTTGAGATAAGTAAATGTTGTATGTCATCATTTGTTGCGATAATTGCATTTGTTTTAATGACATTAGTGTTATTTCATGAAAAGCGAATACCGTTAAGTGTATATGGTTTATCAGCTTTATTTGCAACTACATTTACATTGTATATGCGATTAGTATATCGTATGTATAGAAACACAAAAATAAACAGAATTGGTAAAAAAAGGCGTAGAGTTTTAATTATTGGAGCAGGTGATGCAGCGTCTACTTTAATACATGAGGTAAACAAAAGTCCAACCAAAGAAATGAACATAATATGTGTTGTTGACGACGACAAAGATAAGGTTGGAAGAAGTATTATGGGTATAAATGTTCTTGGAACTACTGAGGATATTCCATTACTTGTGCAACAATGTCAAATTGAAACAATATTGATAGCTATTCCAACATTAGATAATAAAAATAGAAAAAGAATTCTTGATATTTGTGCCTCAACAAGTTGTAACATACGCACAATACCAGATATTGTTAAAATAATAAAAGACGGGGATAATCTTCTTACAAGAATTACTGATGTAAAAGTTGAAGATTTGCTTGGCAGAGAACCAATTATTCTTGCAGAAGAAGCAGTTAATTTTATAAATAAAAAAGTTGTTATGGTAACTGGTGGTGGTGGCTCCATTGGTTCTGAACTTTGTAGACAAATTGCTAGTTTTGACCCTGAAAAACTTGTTATTGTAGATATATATGAAAACAGTGTATACTCAATTCAGCAAGAACTTAAACGCAAATATGGTGATAAACTGAATTTAGATGTTAGAATTGCTTCAGTTAGAGATACAAAGAAAATGGATACTCTTTTTGATGAACTTAGGCCAAATGTAGTATTCCATGCAGCTGCACATAAACATGTTCCACTTATGGAAGATGCTCCGGAAGAAGCAGTTAAAAATAATGTCTTTGGCACTTATAATTGTGCTTTATGTGCAGAAAAATATAATGTAGAAAAATTTGTTCTCATATCTACGGATAAAGCTGTTAACCCAACAAATGTTATGGGTGCTACAAAGCGTATATGTGAAATGATTATACAAAACATAGCAGAAAATACAGAGGGAACAACAACTTTTGCAGCAGTAAGATTTGGAAATGTTCTTGGTTCAAATGGTTCAGTTTTACCACTGTTTAAAGAGCAACTTGCAGAAGGTGGGCCAATTACTGTTACAGATAAAGATATTGTAAGATATTTTATGACAATACCGGAAGCAGTAAGCCTTGTACTTGAGGCCGGTGCTATGAGCCGTAAAAGTGGTGAAATATTTGTTTTAGATATGGGTGACCCAGTAAAAATTCTTTCGCTTGCAGAAAATCTTATTAAGATGTCAGGGCTTATTCCTTATAGAGATATAGATATTGTATTTACAGGATTAAGACCCGGGGAAAAACTTTATGAAGAGTTATTACAAGACGAAGAAAGTGTAAGAAAAACTGAAAATAAGAAAATTTTTATAGGTTCGCCACTTAAAATGGATGCATCAAGATTTTTCTCTGATTTACTTGAACTTAAATCAATTGCTTATGAAAATGATACAGAAAAACTTATGCTGAAAATAAAAGGAATGGTTCCGACTTTTAAACATGAGATTTTAGATTATCACGAATAACGGAGAATTTTATGTATCAATTTATAAAAAGATTTTTGGATGTATTTTTGTCTTTGTGTGCAATTATTATTTTATCCCCAGTGTTAATTATAATTGCAATTTTGATAAAAATAGATAGCAAAGGCTCAGTGTTTTTTAAACAAAAAAGAGTTGGAAAAAACAAAACACATTTTCAAATTCTTAAATTTAGAACAATGTATTCCGATGTACCAAGCGATGTTCCAACACATCTTTTGGCAAACCCAGAATCAAAAATTACTAAAATAGGAAAATTTTTGAGGAAATCAAGTCTTGATGAATTACCTCAAATTTTTAACATTTTAAAAGGTGAAATGAGCATTATTGGGCCTCGTCCTGCTCTTTGGAATCAATTTGATTTGATAGCTGAAAGAGATAAATATAATGCAAATGATGTTAGACCGGGGCTTACAGGACTTGCACAAGTTATGGGCAGAGATGAACTTCCTATTGATATAAAAGCAAGATATGACGGAGAATATGTAAAAAATATAAGTTTTATTTTCGATTTAAAAATTTTCTTTAAAACGATATTTAGTGTTATTTCATCAGATGGTATAAAAGAAGGCAAACAATAAAAATAAAAGCAATTCGGAAAATTTATCCAATTCCGAATTGCTTTTTATTTTG
>JAHHUD010000055.1 GCA_020024185.1 Oscillospiraceae bacterium
GTAAAATATTCAATTGAATTTATCAAAAGTATAATTGGTCAGTTTTATCAAAATGAATACTCTTTCAAAGTTTATGCAACACAAACAGGTTATCTTATTAAAATTGTTGGACAAGAAGCAGGCTGTCTTATAGGCAGAAAAGGTGAAACAATGGAAGCTATCAGCTACCTTACTTCCCTTGCTGCAAACAGATTTGAAGACAGTGACGAAAAAATATCTGTTGATGTTGCAGACTATCGTCAAAAAAGAGAAAAAGATTTGCAACAGCTTGCAAAGAAAATGGCAATTAAAGTTGCAAAAAGTGGCAGAAATTATAGCTTTGAACCTATGAATCCTTACGAAAGAAGAATTATTCACGCAACAGTTGGAGAAATTTCCGGTGTTAAGAGTGAAAGCAAAGGTGAAGGTAATCAAAGACGAGTTGTGATTTACTCTACATCTCCAAGAAAACCAAGAACAAACGGTGGCAGAAATAATAACCGTCGTGGTGGAAATAGAGAAAAAAGAGAAAATCAGCCAGAAGTTGCACAGAAAACAAGAGAAACAAAACTTGTTGATAACGCAGGCACTTCCCTTTATTCTAAAATTGAATTATAATTTAAAACTCCAGACCTTTGGTCTGGAGTTTTGTTTAAATATAGGTAAAATAATTTTCAACAATAAAACATAATAATGTTGAAAGTTTAATCGCCATAAATTAAAATATAATATGTTTTTTATAAAATTGTTTTTAACATGAGTTTATGTTTATGTTGAAAACTTTTTGCGTTTAATATAAAATAATTTATGTTAAACGAAACAGCACATTTTCCGGAAAGGACTTATATGTGCGATTTATGCAAACAAAACCCATGCTCTTATTTGTGTCCAAATACCACAGATGAAGAAATATTATTTTGCCCTGTGTGCAACAGAGAGTTGTCCAGTGTGGCATATATTTCTGAAAAAGGAGAAATTTTGGGTTGTGACCAATGTGTTACAGAAAAAAATCTGTATAACAGCTAATTAGTCACAAAAAAATACCTCTCTTAACAGAGAGGTATTTTTTATTTTTCTTTTATCTCTTTTGGCAAATAAATTCTGTTTATAATATATGCAATAAGTATACCTGTAAAAGTATCAAGCAATCTGTTACATAAAAATAAAAATGGGTCAGATGTTGTAGGACGGCTTAAAGTTATAATAAGATAAGTTGCACAGGCAATAGGTATACTGTCTGTTTTCTTTAAAAGCAGTAAGCTGTATATAACCGGTATAACTGCAACAGAAATAAGAATATATCTAAAAATAAAATGAGCATTACTCAATAAATAAACATTAGTAAGAAAAATAATACTTCCCCATAATCCACCAATCATTGTGCCAATCATTCTGTTTTTTCCGGCAGTTTTAAGACTGTCCATTGTAGGCTGTATGCATAAAACTGCAGCAAAAGCAATATCAAAAGGTTGGCTTATGCCTGCTCTTATTGCAGATACAAGCAGAGATATAAAAACAACCAATGCAGTTTTAACTGTGCGCATACCTAAATGTGGTAATTTTTTGTTTTCCATATTTAGCTCCTTTACGTTCTATCCGATAAATTATAAAACGGTCAAAAAATAAAATCAATAGATTATATAAATATTATGATGTTTGATTTTATAATGTTAATCATATATAATAAATTAAATATTTAAAAATTATTGAGGATTTAAATGAAAAATAGAAAAATAAAATATACCTATAACATATTGGGACTTGCTATTATTATATTTTTGGCAATACGAGAAATTTGTACTGCGATTTTTACAAGGTTTGGCTTTAAAACAGATAACTTTTTGGGTATGGGCATATATATGTTGATATTTTTGGCATCTTGTCTTATACCAACAATAATGATGGAAAATACTCTGGGTATTCACCCAAAAATGTTTAAAAAAGTAAAACCTGCAAAAGCAGTAAATCTTGTTTTTTTATCTTATTTTATAATACTTATAACCAATATTGTAAACGGAGTTATACATGCTCTTTTAAAAAATGTCGGTCTTAATTTTAAACCGAGAATTATTCAACTTCCGGAAAATAAGTTTATTTTAATTTTATATTTTGTTTTTATCTGTATTATGCCTGCCATATTAGAAGAAATTTTTCTTCGTGGATATGTGTTTAACGCATTTAAACAATGGGGACAAACTTTTGCAATAGTTGTATCTTCATTGTGTTTTGCCCTTATGCACTCATCACTTGATAATGTTTTGGTTTATTTTGTGTGTGGTGTTTTGCTGGCAGTGGTATATATTATTACAGATAGTATTTTTACATGTATGCTTTTACACTTTGTAAATAATACTGTGTCATTTTTTATAATGTATTTTCAACAACAAGTCAATGCAGTATCAGCATTGACAATGATTGCCTATATAAATGTTGCAACAATAGTTCTTGGATTTATTGGAAAAATTTATCTTGATAAAAATAATATTCACATAAAAGATTATATCCAAAAAGATAATGAGCTTATAAAAAAAATAACAGCATCTTCAAAAAGTTATTTTGCATTATCTGCATTTGCACTGCTTTTATTTTTTGCAGCTTATCAAAGTTTTATAAGTTTGACATAAGAGGTTTATATGACACATAGAGATTATATGAAACGTGCAGTTGAGCTTGCACACATGGCATATAAAATGGGAGAAGTTCCTGTGGGTGCAGTTGTTGTACATAAAGGAAAAATTATTGGAGAAGGCTATAATCGCAGAGAAACCGATAACATGGCAACATCTCATGCTGAGATACTTGCGATAGAACAGGCTTGTAGAAATCTGGATAGCTGGAGATTGGAAAACTGCACTTTGTATGTAACGCTTGAACCTTGTGCTATGTGTACAGGTGCAATAATAAACAGCAGAATAAAAATGGTTGTTTATTCACTTATAGATTTCAAAGCAGGTGCAATGGGTGGACTTTGCGATTTAACACAATTGTCATTTAACCATAAACCAGAAATTATAATGGGTGTTATGGAAGATGAAAGCAGAGAAATTTTAAATAAATTTTTTAAAAATTTGAGAGAAAAGAAATAAATACAAACGGGAGGAATATTATAATGTATTCTTCCCTTTTTTTGTATGAATTTTATGTTAAATCTTTGTGTAATATATTGCACGTAAAAAATAAAAGTATTATTATTTAAAAAAATTCAGTTTATATTTATAAATAAAAAGGATAAAGCTATATGATAAAACAAAGTGTAAAAAAACCATTTACAATATTGGTGGCAGTTGTTTTGGTTATAGTGTTGGGTGTAATATCTTTTTTACGTCTTAATACAGACCTTTTGCCGTCTATGGATTTGCCGTATGTTTTGGTTATGACAACTTCTCCGGGCTCATCTCCGGAAAAGGTGGAAATGTCTGTAACAAAACCTCTTGAACAAGCTTTGGCAACAACAAGTGGGCTTGAAAATATCCAAAGTATGTCCATGGAACATCAAAGTGTAATTGTGATGGAATTTAACCAAAATGTAAATATGGATTCTGCCATGATAGAAATGAACAGCAGCATAGATATGGTTAAAGCATATTTTGATGACAATGTTTCTTCCCCTATGATTATGAAAATGAATCCTGATATGCTACCTATCCAGGTTATCAGTGTTGATAAAGACGGTATGGATATAAAACAGCTCAGCCATTACATCAAAAATGAAATACAACCGTATTTTGAAAGGATAGATGGTGTTGCAACAGTCAATATAAGTGGGCTTGTTGAAGATTATGTTGACATAGCTTTAAATCAGGAAAAAATTGATAATATAAATGATAAAATTCTTAAAGCAGTAGATAAATCACTGTATAAAGCTAAAAAAGAATTAGATAATGCAAAAGCAAAAATAACAGATGGAAAAAATCAGCTTGAAGCACAAAAAAATGAAGCTTTCAACAAAATGGCAGAAGGAAGTGCAAAACTTGATTCTGCTCAGGCACAATTACAGTCAATTGTTGCAAGCAAAACAAAGCTTGAGGCAAAGAAAAAAATTCTTGAAAATGCTTTGCCGGCAGTCGAGGGAATTTCAAAATTAAAACAAGCAAAAACTATGATAGATTTGGCACAAGAAAAAGGTGTCACAGATGACATGACTGTTACCCAGGCAATAGAGCATTTGAAATCTTTGTCACAAGAAAATTCAACAGATTTAATAATTAAAGGTTTTGAAGGGTTATTAAGTTCCGGATTGTTTTCAGAAAATGAAACAGTTGGTCAGATAAAAAATAAAGTAAATGAGCAAATTGCAAATATAGAAAATACTTTAAGAAACATTGGCGTAAACGAAATTATTATACAAACAGGAAGTCCTGAAGTTTTAAATACAGAAATATCTCTTGTAAATAGTGAAATACAACAGACCACTATTATGGTGTCACAACTTCAAAATACAGTTGCAGAGCTTGAAAAAGGATACATACAGCTTGAAAAAGCAAAAATGGAAGCAGTAACAGCTATGTCGGTTGGCACATCTCAACTGGAAACAGCTCAGATAGAAGTTGATAAAGGCGTAAAAGAATTTGAAAATGCTCGTGATGAGGCATTAAAAAATGCTAACATTGACAGTCTTGTTACACAGGAAATGATAAGTAATGTTATGCACGCACAAAACTTTTCAATGCCGGCAGGATACATAAAGGTTGGAGAAGAAAAAATATCTGTAAAAGTTGGTGAAAAATTTACAGATATTGATGAACTTAAAAATCTTATGCTTGTTGATATGGGCATAGATGGAGTAGAGCCGATATATCTTAAAGATGTTGCAGATGTATCAATAAAAGATAATGCAAAAGAAAGTTTTGTAAAGGTAAATGGTAATGACGGTATAGTTTTGTCTTTTCAAAAATCAAGTGTAGCATCAACAAGTGAAGTTTCAAAAAATATTTCTGCATCAATAAAAGAGATAACTCAAAAAACACAAGGATTGAATATAGCAAAACTTATGGACCAGGGTGACTATATAAATATGGTTATCAACAGTGTTATAGCAAATCTGGTGTATGGTGGTATTATTGCCCTTTTGGTTTTGATTGTTTTCTTAAAATCAATAAGACCAACAATAGTAATTGCTTTTTCAATTCCGTTAAGTCTCTTGTTTGCTATTGTGCTTATGTATTTCAGCAAAGTTACTCTAAATATGATTTCTCTTGCAGGGCTTGCATTGGCAGTTGGTATGCTGGTTGATAACAGTATTGTTGTTATAGAAAATATATATCGTCTTAGAAGTCTTGGATACAGCAAAGTAAGAGCAGCAGTTGATGGCACAAAACAGGTTGGCGCAGCTATTGCATCTTCAACTTTGACAACAATATGTGTATTTTTGCCAATTGTATTTACACAAGGGTTAACAAGACAAGTGTTCACAGATATGGGGCTTACTATTGCTTATGCACTTATAGCAAGTCTTTTGGTTGCCCTTACATTTGTGCCTTGTCTTGCCTCAAATATTATTGGAGAAAGCAAAGATAATGTTCCAAAATTTACAATAAAAATTATAGAACTTTATGAAAAAGCATTAAGATTTAATCTAAAGCATAAATGGATAGTTATTTCACTTTCATTAGGTTTATTGGTATATACTTTATTTTCTGCAACAAAAATGCCAATGACATTTATTCCGTCAATGGACTCACCTCAAATGTCAATGACACTTACAATGCCGTCAGATACACCTGACGAAGATTTCTATAACGCAGGATTTAGCATTGCAGAAAAGGTTCAAAATATACAAGATGTCAACAGTGTTGCAGTTATGCAAAGTAGTGGCAGTATGATGTCCGGCGGACAGTCTAAAGAGAAAATCCTTTCTTTTTATGTTGTCTTGGAGGAAGATAAAAGCCTTTCAAATACACAAGTTGCAAAACTTATAGAAGAAAGCTTGCCAGCATATAAAGAAAATCTTGTAGTTTCCACAGATAATACAGGTATATCTATGATTGCAGGCAGCGGTATATCTGCTACAATAAAAGGAAATGATTTTGACACTTTGGCAAAACTTTCTTCAGATGTAGCGGGAGTTATTAAGTCAGTTGAAGGTGTTGAAGCAGTTGATGACGGCAGCGGTGAACGCAGTGAAGAATTGAGAATAGAAATAGACAAAGAAAAATCAATGAAACATCAACTGACAACTGCACAGATTTATCAAAAAGTATCACAAGCACTCACAGAAAAAACAACAACTACAACATTCACTTTTGACGGAAAAGACTATAAAGGTTATATAACATCAAATGAAGAATTTACCAAAGATAATATCGGAGATATTGTAATTGGAAAACAAACAGAAAAAAACGGCAAAGAAAGTTTGATAAAATTATCTGATGTTTGCACTATTACAACAGCACAAAGCCCACAGACTATAAATCGAGATAATCAGTCCAGAACATATACAGTCACAGCAACAATTAAAGAAGGTTATAATGTAAGCCTTGTAAGCCGTGAAGTAGAAAAAGTTTTAAAAGACTTTAAGTTGCCGGAGGGTTATTACCTTGATTTAGGTGGAGAAAATAAAATGATACAAGAATCTATGCGAGATATGATGTTAATGATATTACTCGCTGTAATATTTATTTATCTTATTATGGTAGCACAGTTCCAAAGTTTATTGTCACCATTTATCGTTTTATTTACAATACCACTTGCCTTTACCGGTGGGTTACTTGCGTTACAAGTGACAAACACAGTATTAAGTATAGTTTCTATGATAGGATTTTTGGTTTTGGCAGGTATTGTTGTTAACAACGGTATCGTTTTTGTTGACTATGCAAACCAACTTAGAATGGAAGGTATGGAAAGACAAGAAGCTTTAGTAAAAACAGGTAAAGACAGATTAAGACCAATTCTTATGACAGCGCTCACAACCATACTTGCAATGTCAACAATGGCATTTGGCGTTGGCATGGGCGCAGAAATGAGTCAAGGCATGGCAATAGTTTCCATAGGTGGTCTTACTTATGCAACATTGCTCACATTATTTCTTGTTCCTGCTTTATATGACATTCTTCACAAAAAAGATGTAAAAAATATAGAAGTAAACTTTGCAAAATAAAATCGAAAATATAAAATTTTTGTGTAAACGGCGTTTGTACTATTGCAAATGCCGTTTGTTTTGTTTTAATATATACTGTATGGGGATATTTTCCGAAATTTATATTATATTTAGCTAATTTTGTGCAAAAATAAATGAGTAGATGTACAAAACTTACAAAATATATCAAAGTAAGAAAAAATATCTTGCAATAGCAAATATTTTGCTATATAATATCAAGTCGGCAAAGACAGTGTTAGGTTCACTGTTAAATTTAGCTGATAAAATTATCAATGGAGGGCATATTATGTCAAGAACTATAGGCGCAGTATCAAGAGGTATTAGAACACCTATTATCGTAGAAGGTGATAATCTTGTTGAAATCACAACACAGAGCTTGCTGGAGGCATTTGAAGAAAATAAAATAGAAGTTAATGACAGAGATATCGTTGGCGTAACAGAAGCTGTTGTAGCAAGAGCACAGGGCAACTATATTACATGTGACCACATTGCAAAGGATATACAAAATAAATTTGGTGATGATACAATTGGTCTTATCTTCCCAATTCTTTCTCGTAACCGTTTCTCAATTGTTCTTAAAGGTATAGCAAGAGGTGCAAAGAAAATTATTCTTATGCTCAGCTACCCTTCTGACGAAGTTGGTAACCACCTTGTAAGCCTTGACCAGTTGGATGAAAAAGGTGTTAACCCATGGTCAACAATTATGGATGAAGCAGAATACAGAAGACTTTTCGGTAAAAACCCACACCCATTTACACAAGTTGACTATGTAGAATACTACAAAGAACTTATCACAAATGAAAACTGTGAAGCAGAAGTTATCTTTGCAAACAAAGCAACAGATATTTTGAACTACACAGACAGTGTAATTTGTGCAGATATTCACTCACGTGCAAGAAGCAAACGTCTTCTTAAAGCTGCAGGTGCTAAAAAAGTTTACGGTCTTGATGACCTTATGACAGAATCTATCGACGGTTCAGGTTTTAATGAACAATATGGTCTTTTGGGTTCAAATAAGGCAACAGAAGAAAAAGTAAAACTTTTCCCACGTGAATGTGATAAATTTGTTGTTGAATTACAACAGTCATTGCTCAAAGCAACAGGCAAAAAAATTGAAGTTCTTGTTTACGGCGATGGCGCATTCAAAGACCCACAAGGTAAAATTTGGGAACTTGCTGACCCAGTTGTTTCCCCTGGTTTTACAGATGGTCTTGTAGGCTTGCCAAGTGAACTTAAATTAAAATATCTTGCAGATAACCAGTTTGCACACCTCAGTGGTGAAGAACTTCGCACAGCAATGACAGAATATATTGCAAACAAGAAAAAAGACCTTATGGGTTCAATGGAAAGTCAAGGTACAACACCTCGTCAGCTCACAGACCTTATCGGTTCTCTTTGTGACCTTACATCTGGTTCTGGTGACAAAGGTACACCAGTTATCTTTATTCAAGGTTACTTTGACAACTACGCAAACAACTAATAAATTAAAAAAGCCACCTTTAAAGGTGGCTTTTTATTTTTTGTAAAGTTATTGATAGTTAAATAAAATAGTGCTACACTTATAGTTGTTTGGTAAAGGAGAGAAAATAAAATGAATAAAACACTTCACTTTTCATTACAACTTGCAATTGTTATTGCAGTTTGTTTTGCAGGAGATTTTATTGTAAATATCCTGCCGTTTAAATTTTCATCAAGTGTTATGAGTATACTTTTACTTTTATTTTTACTTATAATAGGTGTGGTAAAATTTGATTACATAAAAAATATATCATCATTTATGCTTGGAAATATGGCGATTTTATTTGTACCTTTGGGTGTAAGCTTATTAAGTTATCTTGATGTTATAAAAACAATTTTAATACTTTTTGTTGTTGTTATACTCGTTACAACACCGATTGTATACGCAGCAACGGCTTTGTCGGCACAGTTTATAATAAAAATGCAAAATAAAAGGGAGAAAAAATAATGGAAATAATAACATCTTCTGCAATGTTTGGGCTTTTTCTTACATTTGTAACTTATGGTATAGGTGTACTTTTATTTAATAAATTTAAGACACCATTATTAAATCCTTTATTATTTTCGATAGTTTGCTGTATTGCATTTGTTCAAATAGGTATAATTCCATACGATAAATATATGCTGGATACAGAAGTTTTAAAAAATTTTATACCAGTTGCCACAGCTCTTTTTGCAGTTAATATTTATAAGCAATTAAAAATTGTTAAAAAATACGCATTTGCAATATTTACAAGCTGTCTTGTTGGCTCTCTTACAAGTATACTGTCCGTAATGGGACTATGTCGCCTATTTGGAGTAGATAAAATGATAGAAGCATCTTTGATAGGCAAAAGCTGTACAACACCAATTGCAGTAGATATAAGCGTTATGAATGGTGGTATAAGTGGTATAGCTATAATTGCAGTGGTATGTACAGGTATAGTTGGTGCAATTTTGGCACCGACACTTGCAAAGATTTTTAAAGTTACATCTCCAGTGGCAGAAGGGCTTGCAATTGGTGCAGCAAGTCACGTTATGGGCACAAGTAAAGCTTTGGAAATCGGAGAAATTCAAGGGGCTTTAAGTGGTGTTGCCATTGGAATATGTGGCATCATTACAGTTATATTAACATCGTTTATTTACTAATATTAAAAGTTATCAACAAAAATAAAGGCAGGTGTTGAAAAAATGAAGCGTACAGCATTGATAACAGGCGCATCGTCAGGTTTGGGAGAAAAATTTGCAGAAATTTTTGCAAAAGATGGATACAATTTGGTTTTAGTTGCAAGAAATACATATAAGCTGAACCAACAAAAAAGATTTTTAGAAAAGAAATACGGTGTAAAAGTAAAAATATTTATTCAAGATTTATCACAGCAAAATTCAGCCAAAAAAGTTTTTGATTTTACACAGCAAAATGGTATTCACATTGATATTTTAGTTAATAATGCAGGTTTTGGAGATTTATCAAGATTTGATAGCTGTGATATTCAAAAGCAAGTTGATATGATAAACTTGAATATTACAACTTTGGTGCAATTGACTTATTTTTATTTAAAACCAATGCAGGATAACGGATATGGTAAAATAATGAATATTGCATCTATTGCAGGTTTTGCATCAGGTCCGTTAATGAGTGTTTACTATGCGTCAAAAGCCTTTGTTTTGCATTTTAGTGAGGCAATAGCAACAGAACTTAAAGATACACCGGTGACTGTTACAACAGTATGTCCGGGACCTGTGAAAACAGAATTTTTCAATAGAGCAGGATTTAAAAATCAAAAATATTTCAACATTTTTAGCAAAGATTGTGGAAAAAAAGTATGCGAATATGCTTATACTGAAATGTTAAAAGGAAAAACTGTTGTTGTTCCGGGAATTATAAATAAAATTGGTGTAACAGCATGCAAATTTGCTCCAAGAGAAATAACAAAAAATGTTGTTTATATGGTTCAAAAAAGCAGATTATAAAAATAAAGCAGTCAAATTTAAACTGACTGCTTTTTATTTTGCTTATTTATAAAAATAATCTGTTGTAAAGTGGTAAGATAAATTTATTAAATTTTTTATAAAGAATATATTTTTAAAATAATATATTCTTAAAAATGGCAGAGCGTTTTTAATCAGTATATCTCTCACCTAGCTTTATATATGAAAAAATTATATATATATAATTATAAAAAACAACTTTCCAGACTACATATCCCTACATAAACCTAGTTATAC
>JAHHUD010000056.1 GCA_020024185.1 Oscillospiraceae bacterium
TTTAAAAATTTTTATTTTTTAGTATAAATTATTAATCATAAATAATTGGTTTAATTGAAAATATCTTATTAGATTATCTACATAACTTGTAAATATTTAATTATTTTTAATTTTATCCGATATATTTTATATAACTATATGTACATATTATCATATATTAAGTTATAAATATTTTTCATATAATTTTAATTATTTTATATTTAATTCATTATAATATATAATGGGGGAATAAAAATGACAATTAGCAATATTACAAAATTAATGATAACTGCTGATAGATTTAATAGGCAAATCTCTATACCAGAATTACCAAACGGTTCCCTACCTCCTCCTGGTCATATAAATCCATACTGCACTCCAGGGTTGGATATTACCGGTATGACTGCATCTGATTTCAAAATAATTCCTATTGACAAAAAAGTTATACAACAAATGAAAGATATAACTTTTGAAGAAATTAAACGTGGGTATGGTATGTCTGACCCAAATCATGATCCAGTTTCTGACTTGATTAAATCTTATTATAAAAGAGTTGCTATTGATGACCGAAAACATGCTGGATGGACTTTAGAAAAAATACACCAAAATGAAGTATGTAAAATTTTTGATTTTATTAAATCACGTATACCAAATTGGCAACCGGGACAACGTTTTGATACCAGAATTTTAGATGAATATAAACAAGAAATTGATATAAAAGCTTAATATAAAATATAGTAATTTATTTTAATTTACTTTTATAGTATATATTTTGAAAGATGAAATTTATATTTGCATATTAAATTTATTAATTTATTAACCATTTTCTTTCTCTATCATCTAGCATTAAACATACAGTAATTCCTATTATTTTCCAACACTTATCACGCTATAATTATAGAAATATAGGTTTATATAACAGATTAAAATAATAAAGTTATAATTAATTTTTTACATAAATAAAAGCTGACAGTTTATTATCTGTCAGCTTTTTATTTCTTATTATGCTTGTCTGTATTTTGATTTTATTTCTGATATTATTTGTAAAATCAGAGGCATTAGTGTAAAAAGCAAATAAATACTATAAAAAAAATAGCTCATTCTGGTAATCGGATTCATCGTTATATGTGGATTAATCTGCATTTTACCTTGATTTAAAGCAATTGACATAAAAATTATCGTCAAACAGAAGAACATCAACACAACAACACTTCTGTCTCTATTATCAAACCTATAAATTGAAAACGCTGTTCTTCCTTTAAGAGAATATCCTCGACTTTTCATGCTAATTGAAAAGTCCACAAAACTTTCTAATATCCACATTATTACTATTGATAAAACTCTGAAGAAATTTCTAATTCTTGTTATAACATTACCTTGGTTTATTCCAAGTCCTATACTGGATTGTGCAATATTTACAGTATTAAATCGCTCTATTATTTGTGGAATTGCTCGTAAAGTAATAGACAAAAAAAGCGAAAGTTTTGGACATACTTTTCCAAATAAATAAATAATTTTATCACTTGATACAATTTTTGTCATACAATAAAACCACATACAACCAGTTGATATATGTAATGCTCTTATTAGACCTGTACATACAGATTCAAGTGTTATGTTATTACCTATTATATTTATTGCAAGATTTGTAACACCAAAGTGATTGTAATACGAATAATAAAGTATGTATAGTATCATGAAAACAATAAGTGATATATTTAATAAAAGTCCTTTTACTTTACCATTATAACAACTATATATAAAAGCAGAAGTATAGGATATTAAAACAAAAACAGGCTGTGTAAAATAAAATGAAAAAAACAAGACCGAGCTAAAAAATATAAGGTTTATTGCTGGATGATAGCTGTCAAATTTCAAATACTACCCCTCCATCATTCCGTATTTTGTTTTTATCCTATCTAGCTTCTCAAACAATGGTTTTGAAAATAAATAGAGAGTCAAAATTGTTGCAACTGATTGTGATAAATTAACAGGAACCCCTGCGATATATGTACTTATTATAACTTCTTTATTTATAGTTGACGCTCCCATAAAAAGTGAGGCTGTATCAAGAATTGGTCCTATAATAATAAATACTATCAAACCACCCCATATCGAAAGTGTTACTTTATTCTTACTTATTATTTTTGCTTTATAAAGTTGACCTGCAATAAAACCGGCTATACCAAAAGCAAACATTTGCCATGGTGTCCATGGTCCTTGTCCAAATATAAAATTTGAAACAAGTGCTGATAATGAACCTATTAAAAATCCAGACTGTGAACCTAAAGCAATACCTGATATGATAATTATAGCAAAAATAGGTTTAAAGTTTGGCAGCCAAATAAAAGCTGCTCGACTTGCTACAGCTATACCACACATAACAGCTATTGTGACCAGTTCTCTCGCTTGAGGTGCTCTTTTTTCAAACATTAGAAAAAATGGAATAATTGAATAAATTATAATAAGTAAACTTGTTACATAATAATTTCTGTCAAAATATTTCCAAGTAATGAATAAAGTAATAGGAACAATTATAAAAACTATAATGAGTGTAAAAATATTCTTTATAGTTTTTTTATTTTTTATTGTACTAAATTTTTCTGACATAAATATATAACATCCTCATTGTTAACTGCGTTCTTAAAAATATGACGACTCATTCTATTTGCAACAGTAGTATAAAAACTATTCTGACTAAAAAATCTATTTGGTGTATTTGTTGTTGTAATTTCTCCATTAAAAAACATGGAAACTTTATCTGCACATTTTGCACAAAATTCTACATCATGTGAAACCATAACTATTGTTACACCACTATCCTTTAACTCTTTTAAAATATCGGAAAATTTATTTTTAAAGTTATTATCTATGGCTTTTGTTGGTTCATCTAAAAGCAATATTTTAGGATTACATAAAAGAACCTTTGCAAGAGCTGCGCGTTGTTGTTCTCCACCAGATAAATCATATGGATGATTTAATAAAAAATTGTCTATTTCACAAAGTTTTGATATATTAATTATTTTGTCTTCTTTTTCTTTTTTTGTATATCTATTATTAGAAATCATTTCCTCAAGGTCTTCCCTTACTGTTTTTTTCACAAAAAGACTTTTAGGGTCTTGTGGCAACATTGCAATACAATTATTAAATAATTCATTTGATTTATATTTTTTTATATCTTTGCCTAAAATCATTATCTTTCCTCTATATGGTTTACAAATACCACATATAGTTTTCATCATTGTTGATTTACCGGTACCGTTTCCACCAACAATTGCATGAATTTTACCTTTTTCAATTTTTAAATTTATACCTTTAAGTACATCATTGGAATATTTATCATATCTATGCCACACTTCTTTTAATTCTAAAATTGTATCAGTATCTTCATCATCTATTTCTATACTATCTATTGTATCATATTGTATTTGCTTATCTTCAAACATTTTACTTATCCACTCTCTGCCTTCACGCACTGTTAATGGATAGGGCAAATTGCCTCCCACTCTATACCTTATCTGCATTGTGGAAGGAAGTATAGAAAATAAATCATCTTCTGTACTCTTTAAAGATTTTCCAATATTGCGTGGATTATCACACCCGATTATTTCTCCGTTTTCCATTAGAACAACTCTATCTGCACAGTGAAAAATTTCTTCAAGTCTATGTTCGGTAATTATAACTGTTGTTCCAAGTTCAAGGTTAATCTTTTTAACAGTATTTAATAACTCTGTCGCAGCAATAGGGTCAAGTTGGCTTGTAGGTTCGTCTAAAATCAACACTTCTGGTTGCATTGCCATAATAGAAGCTAAATTTAATAACTGTTTTTGCCCACCAGAAAGCTCCATAACATTTTTATTAAACCAAGCTTGTATTCCAAAATAACTTGCCATCTCTGCAACACGCATACGCATTGTTCGTACATCACAACCAAGACTTTCCAAACCAAAAGCAAGCTCATGCCATACTTTATCAGTAACTATCTGACTATCAGGGTCTTGCATAACATATCCAATTTTACTGCTTTGCTCTCTTAATGAAACTTTGTCAATCTGAATATTATCAAAAAAAATTTCACCTGTTCTATTTCCGTGTGGAGTTAATACAGATTTTAAATGTCTTAGCAATGTTGTTTTTCCGCTGCCATTTGAACCACAAAGAACAATATATTCTCCTTTATTTATAGTTAAATTTATATTTGAAAGCACTTTTCTGTCTGAATTTGGATAGCTGAAATTCAAATTTTTGATTTCAAAATGTGCCATATTATATCCTCCGAAATTTCAATAGCTATTGGTATAAATAAAAAAATGAAATAAGATATTAATGCTATTATTGTAAAAATATCAATCTTTGGGAAAATTATTTGTGGTATATACTGAATACTCATTCCACCTTTTAATGCACAAGGCATAATAAGCAATACCAATAAAATAAAGATAATATTTAAAATTTTATCTCTTATAGTTCTATTGTAAACTATATAGTTTGTCCTTCCTTTTGATACATATCCACGACTTCTCATTGAATCTGCTGTTATAACGGCATCTTCTAACGCACATGAAGTCAGTATTGAAAGTACCTCTGTTCCGTTTTTTATTTTCTCTTTATATGAGTTATTGTCAATTGTTTTTCCTATGCAATTTCTTGCATTTATAATTGTTTTTGTTTTATTTTCAAGTTTTGGAACTATACGAAGTGTCATTGATAATACTAAAGTTATCGATGGTGCAAACTTTGAAAAAAGGTACATAAACTTATCATTTGTCATAATTGCATTATAACATGAAAACCATAACATAATACTTGAACAATTTAAACCTATAAATGCACCATAAATTAATGATTCTAATGTAAAGTTTCTATTAAGAATCCATACAAATAATACTGTATTTCCCATTGGGTTCATTACAGCATTGAAAAAAGAAATAGAAACAATCAAAATTATAGAGATAAATATAAATTTTTTCGAACTATTTCTTGTTAATAAAAAATAAAGGCATATAGAACACAAATAAGACACGGCAATAAAAAAAGGATGGTTTATAAACATACCAAACCCTATTGCGCCAAAAAAGAAAGTAAAATTAACCAAAGGATGATATGTTCCAAATGCGTTTATCATTTAAATCTCCTCATATAATCCATAGGGGTGGAGTCAAGTGACCCCACCCTTTTAGGATTTAAAATAGTTATAAAAATTAGTTATGTGTTGTTTTTCTTTTGATAACAATAAGTATGCCAAGAACTACTATAAGTAATCCTCCAACTACAGCCCACCATACCCATGTTATACCGTTATTGGTACCGTTTGTCATTTGTGGTGTTTCTACAATAGTTTCACTATTATCTTTTTGCTCAGATACTTTTGTACCAACTATACCGTAATAAGAAAATTCAGAAGCTTTAAACTCTACTGCATCATCTACTAGTTTACATGATAAAAACTCTAAATTATCTTTATTTTTATAATGTAAAATGCTTAATTCATCATAATCTTTAATTGAAGGTACCAATTCAACTGGTGTTTTAATCGTAACAATATTTTCTGGCACATATTCTTCATTTGTAAGAATATCTATAAGCTTAATATCCCATATATCAATAATCACTTTATTATTAAGCTTATCAGAAATTTCACTGTTAATTTTTTCTTTGTCAGCCAAAGTTATAGAAATTTTAACATTCCATGGAATATCAGAAATTGAGATACCTGTTTGCTTATCTTTATGATTTTCTTTTGCGATAATATTTTGAATAAGTTTCAATTCTTCTGTATCAGCAAGTGCAAGCTGTTGTTCTTCACTAAGCTTATAATATGTTTTAATTAAATCCAATGCATCATTATAGGATGTTTCTTCATTAACTTTTTCAAACTTTGATTGAATAACCAACAATTCAGCTTTGTTGAGCACAACTTTTTCTTTTGATGGTTTCTTATTTTGGGTTGGTTTAATAACATTATTATTTGTATTTTTTAATTTATTAAGTGCTATTTCTGCTTGTTCAAGTTTATCATAATTAGATACTTTTTTCTGAATATGAGATGGTAAAGCGTTATAAGCGTTTCTTGCTTCGTTTATTTTTCCTTCGCTTTCTAATGTCACATTTCCTATTTTATTGATAAGTCCTTCAACATTAGAAATAGCTTCTTTTTCTAGTTTTTCATATTCAACTTCAGCAGCAACAAGAACATCATATTTTGATACAAATGATTTTTCACTTAATGTAAGTTCATTATATGCTTTTCTTACATTTAAAATTTTATCATAGGAGATTAATGTAACTTTGCCTATTTCTTCAATCTTTTTATCAACTTCAAATGCTTTCTGAAGGTCGATATAGTCTTTTTCGGCTTTTACAAGTGCATCGTAATTTTTAACATTTTGTTTAAGCTCACTTGATAATGCATCATATTCCATTCTTGCATTTTCAATTTTTTGTTTTGAATTTATTGTTACAATACCAATATCTTCAATAAGTTTTTCAACATAAGTGGATTCTGCTTTTAAAAGAACGTCATAGTTTTTAACATTCTGTTTGTCACTATCATCAAGAGCTTCATAAGCACCTCTTGCAGCTGAAATTAATCCCTTTGAAGATATTGTAACTTCTCCAATTGAATTAATTAATTTTTCAACATTTGTGCTATCTGGAATACCTACTGCAAAAACATTTCCTGAGTCGTTTTTATAGTAAAGTGTACCATCATTGCCACAAATGATACTTGAAATACAATAGTTTTCAAATCCTTTTGCATCATAAATTTCTACAAGTTCAACATCATCACCTGATTGGCAATCTGCTTTAAGCTTCAAAGCATATATACCACCAGGCATAGCATTATATGTTGAATAAAGATATATATAACCTGTTTGTGCTTCATAAGCGTTCGATAATAAAACCGAGCCCTGTGGATATCCTTTTAAACCAACAGTAAATAAAGTTTCAAGACTTTCAGCATCGGCAACAACAATTTCGCCTTTTGCCCCTACACCACCACCTGTTGCAGAATAAACTCTGCCTTTATACACAACTGGTGTTGATGTTGACTGCTTATTAAAACTGCTTGAATACTTAAGGTTTGACAGTTCTCCGGTTTGTGCATTTATATCTGCACGATAGAGATAACCTGATTTTGTTGTAAAATAAATTCTTCCCAACTCTTTGTCATAAGTAATTGATGAACGCTGGTCACCAGTAATTTCAAGTTGTGAGATAATTTCTCCAGTGTATTTATTGAAAGAACAAATTTTTGATTTTACATCAAATTCACTTTCTTCTGCGCCATTATCCATACCAAAAATAACTGCATCGCCAACTACAACACTACCTGCCCAATAAAAACCACCTTTATTTTTATATGTCCAAGTTGCACTTTTTTCTTCATCTTTTGAATTTACATCTTCATCAGTTGTACTAATACAAACATAATTTGAATCTCTTGTTTCGCCATTCCAAAATCCAGTGTAAATATATCCATCAGAATATGTAATTGAAGAAAGTGACTGTCCTTTGAATTCATCTTTATAAATCCATAATGGTTCCAAAGTTTTAGCATTAAAGGCTTGAATTGTACTATTATTAAGTGGACAGAAAATCATACCATTTCCATATGTTGGTGGAGTATAACCCCAGTTTGGACTTTCAACCATATCAGATTGAGCAAGAATATCACCTGTATTCAAATCAAGCTTATATAGTTTTTTACCAGCCATAACAATAAGAGAATTATCTACAATAATTTGTGCAGATGGAGATTCACTCCAGCTTTTACCAAGTTTTTTAGTCCATTTTGCATATATATTTGCTTTATCTTCTGTTTGTGGAGTTCTTGCAGAAGTTATACCCATGTTAAATTCATTTCCACGGAAACTTGGCCAAAAAGCATTTACTTCCTGTGGTTGTTCACCTTCTGGTTTTACCAATTCAACATAAATTTCTCCACCATTTTCAGAAACAACACCAGTTTTAGTTACATATCCATTTTTTGAAATTTTATAAGTATGTTCAACTGCTGATGTCATAGCAGAATATATACCGTCACTATTTGGATAAATTTGGTTTTTGTCACGGTCATAAACTGTAATGCTTGCGTTATCTACATTTGTTTTAAAGTTAAAATCAATTAAATCTTTTTTATCAAGTTTTAAATTGTATACTGTTTTTACACTATCGTTAAATACAGCAATTTCAATTTTATCAATTTGGGAAACATTTATAGTATTTGATTGTTCACCGTTAAATGTTATTGTACTATCATCTGATTTTGTATCTGCATTTATAGTGATTGTTTCTGTATTTTTTGGCAAAATAACAGTAGTTTCAAATTTTTTACTATCAAACACTTCTGTATAGCATTTGATATCACTTTCTACAGAAAGTGATGCAAGTGAAGGCATAACACTTACTGTAAATGAATAAGTTGTTGGCTTTGTAAATTCGTCACCTTCAACTATTATGTTAAAATTATTTTCACCTGCAACCAAAAAGTCTTCTTTATAAGCTTTTAAGTCTTCATTTAAAGTGATATTTTTCTTTTGTAGTTTATCACTTTTATCAGTGTATTCTAAATAGATTTTATTGTCACTATTTTCTGATTTTGCAGAAAAGTTTAAAGCAGTTGTAAATGCTTCATTTACAGTTGTTGGCAAAACATAATCTTTTTTATCTTTATTAAATACAACTTCTGTTGAATAGTTGTCATTTTCATTTTTTATAAGAACAGTTTTATCTGTAATCTCTTCTGATTCTGCACTGTAAATAATAAGATTATCTAGTGTTGCATATTTTTCTTCTGTTAATATAACAGTATATGTTTCACTTTCACTTTTTCCATCATTTGCAGTAAATACCAGTGTAATTCTATCTTTATTTGTAACAGTATAGCTATAATCTTTATTGATTGTTTTTGCTTCAGCATCATTTACTTTTACAGAATATGTAAGAATATCGCTATCTTCATCTTCAAATATTTCTGACAAATCTAATTTAAATTCATCATTTATTGATACAAATTCAACCTTTTTATTGCTTATATCCTCTTTAATTGATGGAGCACTATTTTCTTTAACAGTAAGATTTACTTTATAGCTTTCGCTTGTGCTAATACTATCATTAGCTGTAAATTCAAGAACTGTTGTTCCAATGTTGTCGCATTTATAGCTGTATTGTTCATTTGCTATAACCGGTTGTGAACCATTTACTTTAACATTGTATGTAAGCTTATCTTTATCTGCGTCTTCAAATATTTTTGATAAATCAATTGTATAGTTATTACCAACAACAATTTTTGATGAAACTTCTTTATCAACACCATTTTTTAATGTTGGTACTGAATTGTGTACAGAAACTTCAAAGCTATATTCGGTAGCTTTTATTTCATAATTGTTGTTCATTGTAGGCCATGAAGGGTCACCACATTTAACTTTAATCACTGTACCATTAGTTACAGGAATTTTTTGACCAAGCTTATATTCTTTATCTCCCACAAATGTTTTAACTTGAAAGTTTTTATTTGTAGCTGTTGGTCTAACAACAACTTCGTTTGTTCCTTTTGAAACAATAAGTTTGTTTGTATATGATTGTCCTACAACACCTATTTCAAATGGTTTTTCAAGCTGACCAACACTAAAATCAATTGACTTTACTGTTGTTTCATTGTTATTCCATGAACCACCACAGTCTTCACCCATATCAAGTGAATACATTATACGGATTTCGTCACCTGCTACAAGTGTTCCGTCTGCAACAGTATATGCACCAAATCCTTCATTTGTAAACCAGTCGTTAAGTGTTCCCATCCAACCAGAATAGGCTGTTACTGTACCTGATTTCAAACCATTAATTTCACTTAAATAATTAGTTTCTGCACCAGTTTGCGTATATCCATTTGATTCAATTGCTTGTTTGACTGCACTCATCATTGTTGTTGAGTTATCAATTGGAATTTCTTCATCAATAAGAACTCCATCCCAAACAGCACCTTCTGACTTTGAATATGTTTTATTTTCTACTATAACTCTTACAGTATCAGCTATACCGTCTACTGCAAAAACATGTGATGGGAAAAAGGATATAACCATCACGATACTCAACAGCATACTTATCATACGCTGTGAGATATTATAAATCTTATCTTTCATTAAACTTTCCCTTCTTATTAAACACTTCCACCAACATCAGCACCAAGTCCGTTACAAGTATATGTCCAGACTATAGTATCACCTTCTGAAACTGTATATTTTGAACATCCATAATTTGGAAACCAACCATTAACTTTATACATCCA
>JAHHUD010000057.1 GCA_020024185.1 Oscillospiraceae bacterium
GTGGTGTATTTAATAAAAGTTTTACTATAAAAAAGAGCAAGCTTTATATTTAAACTTTATAAAGCTTACTCTTTTAATTTATATTTTAATATCTAAATTGTGTTCTATCCACCATGTTTTGAGCAACTGTATACGGATCTTGTTCATATCTTTTTTTTGATTTTGGTGAATGATATATTTTTGTCCAGTCTTCAGAATTTTGATTATTTTTATATCCTTGTGGAAATGTTTCTGCTTTAACAACACTAGATATTGTTTGTGACATTAAAATGTCTAATTCATCATCAAATGTTCTTATGTCATTTAAATTATTTCTCTTTTCTGATTCTAATTTCTTATTTCTTTTTTTATCAGCCATATATAAGCCCCCTTTGTTAGATATTATTAACCTAAAAAGATAATTTATAACATAAAAACAACTGTATTTTATTTACAAAATAGTATTTTGCTATATAACATAACTAATATTATATGATTTATTGCACATATTTATAGTCATCTATTGTAATATATTTGTTTTTTTTGTCAATTGATATAATTATGAATAAACTGTAAACTATTATAGTAACAAGCATCAATATAAGCTGGGAAATATGGTTCCAGTGTCTCTACGAGATCGCCGTAAATGGTCTCTGCTATTGATTATTATCGTTATATTTTATAAATGTGGCGGTTTATCTTTAGATAGAGGCAGTAATATACTGTCTCTGTTTTTTTGTTACAAAATAAAAAAACGGAGGTTCATATAGTGGACAAATTTTTCAAAATCAGTGAACTAGGCTCTACTGTAAAAACAGAAATTATTGCTGGTCTCACAACATTTATGACAATGGCTTATATTCTTATTGTTAACCCAATGACAATATCTCAGGGTAACAGCCAAATTTTTAATGGCGTATTTTTTGCAACATGCATCGCATCATTTGTAGGTACTCTTCTTATGGGTGTTTACGCAAAAGCACCTTTAGCACAAGCTCCTGGTATGGGTCTTAACGCATCTTTTGCATTTGCAATAATTCCTGCTATGTCTGTTATTGTTGGCAACCCTAATCTTGACCAGATAACAGCTTATCAAATGGCTCTTTCTGTTATCCTTCTTTCTGGTGTATTATTTATTTTGATTACAGTTCTTGGATTAAGAGAAATGGTTGTGGAAGCAATTCCTACTTCTATCAAACTGGCAATCACCGGCGGTATTGGTCTTATGCTTGCTATGGTTGGCTTTAAAAACTCAGGTCTTTTTGTTTCTGACCCTGCTTTAATAATTAACTTTACAAGTTTTAAAGACTTATCAAACCCTGCTGTTAGAGGTGGGCTTTTGTGTTTGCTTGGCCTTCTTATTATGACAGTTCTTTATGCCCTTAAAGTTAAAGGTTCTATTCTTATCAGTATTGTGGTTACTTCCGTTTTAGGTTATTTAACTGGTGTTTCCACATTGCCAGAAAGCTTTTCTGTTGACCTTGCTGGTCAAGCTTCTGACTTTATTAACTATTCTTTGTTCAAAGTTAACTTTGACGCTTTCACACATGGCGGTATAATTCAAGCTGTATCAACAATGCTTGTTTTAATAATTTCTTTCTCCCTTTCTGATATGTTTGATACATTAGGAACAATTCTTGCTGTTTCAAAAGAAGGCAATCTTCTTGATGAAAAAGGAAATGTTCCATTTATGAAAAAAGCTATGATGTCTGATGCTATTGCTACAACAGTTGGGGCTTTAACCGGTACTTCAACTGTTACAACATTTATTGAGTCAGCTGCTGGTATTGGTGAAGGCGCTAAAACTGGTCTTTCAAGTGTTGTAGTTGCAATCTTATTCCTTGCATCAATTTTGCTTGCACCATTTATGCTTTTGGTTCCTGGTTACGCAACAGCTCCTGCTCTTATATTTGTTGGTGCTATGATGCTTAAAAACATTGCAGAAATCAATTTTTATGATATTACAGTTGCTGTACCTGCATTGCTCACAATATTCCTTATGCCTATCACTTCTTCTATAGCAACTGGTATTGCATTTGGTATGATTAGCTATGTTCTTATCAAAGTGTTTACAGGAAAATTTAAGGAAGTAAAACCTCTTACATATATCCTTGCAATTTTGTTCATCTTCAAATTTGTATACGGAATTTAAGGTTATTACAACAAATTTAAGACATCCTATTACAGTAGGATGTCTTTTTTTATTTATTTATACATATTTCTTTTTATATCATCATTAAAATACTTTAAAGATATTTTATATTTTATTCACTTATTTCATATAATTTTATTAAAAACTGTTATACAATTTGCATAAATTGTTTCCAAATTGTTGAAAGTTTTACTATATTATTGACAGTGTTTTAATACAGGGATATAATATTATTATAAAGTTTTTTAGAAAGACATATCACTATTTCAAAACTAAGCTCAAAGTCTCAACTTAAAATAGACATTGCTCTATTTTAGAGAATAACTATATAGCTAATAAAGGGTTATAGATTACCTTCATCAATCTAAATATATTAAAATAAGGAGATAGAATAACTATGCAAAAAAAAGACTTAAAGTATATCTCATACATAAATATACTTAAAGAAGAACTTATTCCTGCTATGGGTTGTACAGAGCCAATTGCATTGGCTTATGCAGCAGCTAAAGCAAGAGAAACTCTTGGTCAACTTCCTGACCGTGTTGTCATTGATGCCAGTGGTAGCATTATTAAAAACGTAAAAAGTGTTATTGTTCCTAATACTGACCATTTAAAAGGTATGCCTGCAGCTGCGGTTGCCGGTATTATCGCCGGTAATCCAGATAAAAAACTTGAAGTTATCGCTAATGTCACTACCTCTCAAATTTCAGATATGAAAAAATATCTTGATAATACAAAAATTGAGGTAAATCATATCGATAACGGTTATATATTTGATATTATAATCACTGTTTATAAAGACAATAGCTATGCTAAAGTTAGAATTGTTGATTATCATACAAATATTGTTTTAATAGAAAAAGATGGCAATATTTTATATCAATCCGATACTTCTAACGAATGTGATGATGGACTGACAGACCGTTCTATTTTAAATCTATCTGATATATTTGATTTTGCAAATACTGTTGATATTGATGATATTCGCGAAGTTATATCAAAACAGATTGAATACAACTACGACATTGCTGTAGAAGGGTTAAAAGGAGATTACGGTTCTAATATCGGTAAAATTCTGCTTGAAACTTATGGAGATGACATTCTTATCCGTGCAAAAGCTATGGCTGCAGCTGGTTCTGATGCAAGAATGAATGGTTGTGAACTACCTGTTGTTATAAATTCAGGCAGTGGTAACCAAGGTTTAACAACTTCTTTACCTGTTATTGAATATGCTAAAGAGCTCAATGTTGGAGAAGAAAAAATGTACCGTGCTCTTGTTCTTGCAAATCTTGTTACTATTCATCAGAAAACAAGTATTGGTCGTTTATCTGCGTTTTGTGGTGCTGTTAGTGCTGGCGCTGGTGCTGGAGCTGGTATCGCTTATTTACATAATGCTGATATTGATGCAATAGCTCACACTGTTGTTAATGCTATTGTTACAACTGGTGGCATGGTATGTGACGGGGCAAAATCATCATGTGCCTCTAAAATTGCAACCTCAGTTGAAGCTGGTATATTAGGATATAATATGCATCTTCATGGAAAAGATTTTCTTTCCGGTGACGGTCTTGTTGCTGATACTGCTGAGCAAACTATCAAAAACATCGGACGTCTTGGCAAAGATGGAATGAAACTAACCAATGAAGAAATCATAAAAATGATGATTGGTAAATAATTATTAAATAGGTCTTAACATTTTACAAAATATATTATTAGCATTAAATGAGGAGGGTTAATTTATGAAAAAAATGTTGACTAGTCTGCCGGCAAAATTATTGTTAGGCATAATAATCGGTGTAATTTTGGGGCTTTTTGTTCCTCAAAATGTTATGAGTGTTATTGTTCCAATCAAGAATGTTCTTGGTCAGATCATTAACTTTATTGTTCCACTTATTGTTATTGGATTTATTGCTCCATCTATCACAAAACTTGGCTCAAATGCATCAAAAATGCTTGGTGTAGCACTTTTTATTGCTTACATATCATCATTACTTGCTGCATTGCTTTCTTTGGTATCAGGTATGTTTATCATTCCTATACTTCCAACTGCGTCTCAAGCAGAAACATTAAAAGAATTGCCACCTGACATATTTGGTCTTGCAATTCCTCAAATTATGAGTGTTATGAGTGCCTTGGCATTCTCTGTTCTTATTGGTCTTTCTGCAGTTTGGACTAAATCAAAAACAATAATTACTATCTTATCAGAATTTCAAAACATGGTTTTGGATATAGTAACTAAAGTTATTATTCCTATTCTTCCAATTTTTATTTGCTTTACATTTACTTGTCTTTCATATGACGGTACAATAACAAAACAGCTTCCTATATTTGTGTCAGCTGTTGTTATAGTTATTATTGGTCACTTTATTTGGATGACAGTTCTTTATCTTGTGGCTGGCGCTTATTCCGGTAAAAACCCAATGGAAGTTGTTAAACATTATGGACCTGCTTACATAACAGCTGTTGGTACTATGTCATCTGCTGCAACTCTTGCAATTGCATTGCGTTGTGCAAAGAAATCATCAGTTCTTCGTGACGATATGATAGACTTCGGTATCCCACTTTTCGCAAACATACACCTTTGTGGTTCCGTTCTAACAGAAACATTTTTTGTTATGATAGTTTCTAAAGTACTTTATAACAAACTCCCAGATATTTCAACAATGATTCTTTTCTGTATACTACTTGCTATCTTTGCAATTGGCGCTCCTGGTGTTCCAGGTGGTACTGTTATGGCTTCATTAGGTCTTATTACTGGTGTACTTGGATTTGATGCCGCTGGTACAGCTTTAATGCTTGCAATATTTGCAATTCAAGATTCTTTTGGTACTGCATGTAATGTTACTGGTGATGGAGCTTTAACTCTTATTCTTACTGGATATGCAGAGAAACACAATGTAGAAAAGCAAAATATATCTATTAATTTGTAATTTAGCATATTTTTTAAAAGAGCAGTTATTTAAAAATAACTGCTCTTTTTTATTTGTATTTTATTATAATGTTAGTTAACAGAATATTACATTTTATTACAATTTATTGTCAAACAATTACATTTTATGATATTTTCTTGACAATTAATTATATTTTATGATATATTTTCACGGTATCTCAGCATTTAGGAAAGGAAAATTATTAAATGAAAAAAACTTTAGCAATAATCTTAAGTTGTCTTCTTGTTGCAATGACAACTGGATGTGCAGGAAAAGACAAACCTGTTGAAACTCAACATTACAACGCTGGTACTTATACTATTGTAACAGATGGTATGAAAGGCGAAATGACTGTTGACGTTACATTTAGCGAGTCAGCTATCACTGATATCCAAGTAACAGACCATAAAGAAACATATGGTATCGGTTATGGTATGGAAACAACTCCAATCGAAGTTATTCCAAATCAAATCATTGAAAAACAAAGTCTTGAAATAGATACTGTTTGTGGCGCAACATTAACTTCTAGATTTTTATTAAACGCAGTAGGTAAAGCAGTTGAAGAAGCTGGTGGAAATGTTGATGCTCTCAAAGAACAACAGAAAAAAGTTGAAGCTAAGGATGAAACTTATGATGTTGATGTTGTTGTTGTAGGTGGCGGTTCTGCTGGACTTTCTGCCGCTATTCAAGCTGCTGAAAATGGTTCAGATGTTCTTATCTTGGAAAAACAAGGTATTGTTGGTGGTGCTACTACTCGTAGTGGCGGTAAACTTATGGCTAATGGTACTGAAACACAAAAAGCTCAAGGAATCTCAGACTCTAACAAAGAAATGTTTGACTACTTAAAATCTATAGGTGGCGAATATATTGATGATAACAAATTAGATGCTTTCGTTGTAAACTCTCTTGAAACATTTAACTGGTTAGTAGATATGGGTGTTAAAATTCAAGATGTTGAACCAATCCACTCTTCTATCAAACCATGGCGTGTACATAATGTTATCGGTGCAGGCGGCATGACAGATGGTCATGGTGGTCAAATCATTGTTCCAATGTTTGAAAAATACAAAGAAGTAGATGGCGATATTCTTTACAATGTAACAGCTAACGAATTACTTGTTAATGATAAAAATGAAATTACAGGTGTTAAAGGTGTTAAACCAGATGGTAGTGTTATAACTGTAAACGCAAAATCTGTAATACTTGCAACAGGTGGTTATGCTTCTAATCGTGAAATGATGGCTCCTTACGCTGATTTTACAGAAAAATATAATACACAAGTTCCAGCTGGTAATGTTGGTGACGGTATCAAAATGGCTGAATCTGTTGGTGCTAAAATCCACCAAAACCCAGGTGTTCAAGTTGTTTATGTAAGCTTTACTTCTGGTGTTGGTATCAACGAAGAATCCGGTCTTATTGTTACAGAAGATGGTAAACGTGTTGTAAATGAATATTCTTATCAGTTCCATGTTGGTGACGCAATTGCAAAAGAAAAAAGCAATGTAGCTTACTACATCGCAACTTCAAATGACCCAAATCCAACAGTTCAATATGCTATGTCTTTAGATTCAACAACAAGTGCTAATTCAATAGAAGAACTTGCAGAATTGATTAATGTTGATGCTGAGCAACTTAAATCAACTGTTAGTCGCTACAATGAATTATGCGAAAAAGGTGTTGATGACGATTTTGGCAAACCAGCTGATAAAATGATTTCAGTTGAGGGCGAAAAATACTACGCAATCAAACTTAATCCAGCAGTTACAGTTACTTTCAGTGGTATTGTAACAGACTTAGAGTCACACGTTGTTAACGAAAACAACGAAGTAATTAAAGGTCTTTATGCAGCAGGTGAAACTGCATTCCCTGGTATTTTTGGCACAGAATATCCAGGCTGTGGTGTTGCAATTACATCTGGTGTATATTATGGACGTATTGCTGGTGAAAATGCAGCAAAAGGTTTATAAATTATAAACAAAATCATAATCTCATAAAAAAAGTCGATGTAAAAATTTACATCGACTTTTTATTTTATATATTCAATATAAAGTTAAACATAACTAAACTTATACTTTTAATAACTTCCATTTGTTTCTTCACTATTAAGTATTTTAATAGCTGATGAAGTACCTAAACGGTCTGCGCCCAGTTCAATAAATTTTTCCATATCTTCTTTTGTTCTTATTCCACCGGCAGCTTTCATTTTGCATCCACCATTTGTATATTTTGCAAATAATTCTATATCTGCAAATGTTGCACCAGCTGTTGAAAATCCAGTTGAAGTTTTTATATAGTCTGCACCTGCATTCACAACTGCATGACAAAGTGCAATTTTTTCTTGTTCGTTAAGTAAGCAAGTTTCGATAATAACTTTCAAAATATTATTACCAATTGCTTGTTTAATTTGTCTTATTTCATCTTCAATATATGAAAAATCCCCCTCTTTTGCTTTTCCTATATTTATAACCATATCAACTTCTTTTGCACCTTTTGCAATAGCATCTTTTGCTTCAAAAACTTTGGAAGCTGTTGTCATTGCACCTAAAGGAAAACCTATTACTGTACAAACTGGAATTTTATCTCCCATAATGCTAACTGCATATTCAATAAAACATGGATTTATACACACAGAAGCTGTATTGTTTTCCATTGCTTCGTTGCAAAGTTTTGTTATATCTGCTTTTGTCGCATCTGCTTTTAATAAAGTATGGTCAACCTTTGATAAAATTTCTTGTTTTGTCATCGTACTTTTCACCTTTCATATTTTAAAATTACAATATTATAACGTGGAGTATCCTCCACAATATACTCATCATTATCACTATATTTTATGTGCTGAAACATATTTTTAAATTTGTCAACTGTATCCAGTTCTTTAAATCCAAGTTCATCATCTCTGTAATGCATTGGTATAATAACTTTTGCACAAACTTGTTCAGAAATAATTTTTGCTTTTTCTGCATCAACTGTATAAATATCTCCAACAGGAATAATCGCTATATCCAAATTTCCTATCTGAGCTTGTTGCTCATCTGTGAGAATATGTCCTATATCTCCAAAATGACCTATTCTTTTACCTTCATACTCAAAGATATGGACTATATTTTCTCCACGTAACATACCTTGTTTATCATCATGAAATGTATTAACTTTTATTGTTTTGACACCTTTAGTAATTCTTCTGGTACATCTAACAGTCATAATACCAGCGTGGTCATTATGTTTATGACTTGTAAACACTTCATCTGCAGATGTATCAATATTTTTATAACCTGGCACATAATTATCTTCAAATGGGTCTATAACATAGTTTATATCATCAAATGATATTCTGAAACAAGCGTGCCCAAGCCATTTAATCTTTATCATATTATCAGTCCTTTTTTATAACCATAATAAGTAAACTACCATTTTTAACAGAAATATATGCCGGTTTATCTAAAAATTCATTACTTACTCCTATTGGGAAATAGTTTGATAAATTAGCATTTTCTATCTCATATTTTACATTTTTAAGAGTAACTCCGCTTGCATTATTTCCGAAGCTGAAAACCGATAAATAGAAATCATCTTTAGGCATAATAGAAACAGATGTGTTTTTAATTATCATTACACTGTAATTTTTATCATACATAACAGCATTAACACCATTTTCTGCAAAAAAATTAAGTGTCTGTAAATTACTAAATGTATGGTCAAACCTGCCACCAGTCATCCCAAAAAGTAAAACATCTGTATATTTTTGTGATACAATGTATTTTGCAATATAATGAGTATCTGTATCATCTTTTTCTTTTGGAAGCGCTATTATATTCGCAGTTGTGTCTATTGGCTTAACTGCTGAATCAAAGTCACCAATTATAAAGTCTGGTTTAATTTTTAATTTTTCAGCCTGTAAATACCCACCATCTGCACAAAAAACAACATCATTAGGTGTTATAATTTTTTTTATTTCAATATCCACATCCATAGGACCAATAATAATACATCTTTTCATTATTTTATCTCCCAATCTTTAAAGCTTTTTTGTCTTTCATATAAAGAACAATAGCTCTCATACCTAGATTGTGATATTTCTCCTTTTTCCACAGCATGTTTTATACTGCAACCATTTTCAGAGGTATGGCTACAATCTGCGAACTTGCAATCATCTATATATTTTTCAAACTCTATAAATGAATACTGCAAATCATATTTTGATATAAAATTATCTCTGTCAAGTTCTATAGAAGAAAATCCTGGTGTATCAGCAACCATACAATCCATCATATCAAAAATTTCAACCTGTCTTGTTGTATGCTTGCCACGTCCAAGCTTTTGACTTATTTCATTTGTTTGCAATTGTAAATGAGGAAACAGTCTGTTTAATAGGGTAGATTTTCCTACACCACTATTCCCTGCAAATGCACAAACTTTATCTTTCATAAGTTGCTTTAATTCTGATAAGTCATTATTTTTATCTTCAGCTGTTATAAAAACACTATATCCAGCTTTTTGATATATTTCTTTTATTGTTTCACAATTTGATAAATCGGATTTTGTGATTGCAATTGCAACTTCCACACCTTTATGCTCTGCAATTGCACACATTTTGTCTATAACCAAATAATTCGGACTTGGCTCTGTTGTTGATATAACAATAATAAGTAAATCAAGGTTTGCGAATGGTGGTCTGATAAACTGATTTTTTCTTTCATGTATTTTTGTAATAACATTTGTACCTTGTTCGTATACAGTTTCTACAATATCTCCTGCAAGCGGTGAAAGGGCAAGTTTTCTAAACTTGCCCTTTGCCTTACATTCAATTATTTTTCCATCTGTTTTTTTAATATAATAGAATCCGCCTATACTTTTTAAAACAATATTTTCTCTCATATATTCCTTACTTATCAAAT
>JAHHUD010000058.1 GCA_020024185.1 Oscillospiraceae bacterium
CTCAGTTTTTACTGGACTTGTTCACTGATAAATAAAGGATAATATTTAATTATCTATTTATTAAAATATAGTAAGGAAGAGTATTATGAACAATGTTTTTTACCCAAAACAAATTAATAAAACAAGTATAGAAACATCTGAAAATCAGTGCTTTTTTATTATGCCTTTTTCAGAGAATTATAAGAATCTTTATGATACGCTAAAAATGTATTTAGATAACAATAATTATAATTGTGTACGTGTTGATAATAATTTACAAGGCTCTGTTCCTATAATTAATTTAATTTTACATGGAATTGCTGAATCGCAATATATTGTTGTTGATATTTCTGAAGTTAATGCAAATGTCTTTTATGAACTAGGTATAACACATACAATAAAAGAAGCTGAAAACGTCTTTATAATAAAAGAAAGCTCTGCACAAACACCTTTTGATATAACACATCTTCAATATATTGAGTATAATAAAAACAATTTAAAATCTTTATCAGAAGAATTAATTAAAAGATTAAAAGCAAATCAATATAAGAATTCATTTAAGAAAGCTATATATAATAAGCAACTTGTAAATCGTGATGATTTAGATGACTTTATAACATATTGTACCAAGATTTTTGATAAAAATTATATTAGTATATATACACAATTATTAAACGAAAATAATTTTGTAATTGATGATGCTGATTCAAAAATCTTAAATAGTATTTTGAATTATGACAAAATTTTAAACAAAGAATTGCAAAAAGATAAGCACAATAAATATATTCCACTTCTATTTAATACTTTCTTTGAAGTTTTATTGCCATGTTATAAAATAGATGAAGTAAGTAAATATATTAATGAGGTATTACACTATAAAGAATATAGTGTGCTATCAGACAAATTGTTATTACAATATCAAACAGATTTAGCTATTAAATTTGCTAAACAGTCAAGATTATGTGAAATAACTCTAAAATGGATTATAGAATATTTCCAACGCTCAAAGTCAACAAAAGTTGATCTTAACAGATATAAATTGGAAGCTTTTCTATTACAATCCCAATCTGAAGAAGTAGATGAGTTCCTTTCTAATGCCGTTTTGTCCGACAATAATTACATTAGAGAACATATTTCCGATATTGTTGGTGAAAAAAGGTTATTGTTAGCCGAAAATAATTTAATAACACAATTAAAAAGAGAATCAAATATATACACAACAGCCAGTATAGTTGAAGCTTTGGGAAAACTTCAAAGTAATAAGTCGTTACCAATACTATTTGAATGGCTAAATAAAAACGCTGACAATGTTATAAATGAAAAAAATTTCTTTTTATTAAAGCATTTTAGAAATGCGATTATAAATATTGATCCAAACAAATCGAAAGAAGATTTTGATAAAAAATATTATAATGTTTTAAAGATAAATAATGCTATATAATCATATAGTAATACTTTTAACAAATAAAAAGTATTCAGATATATTAACATTTTTGTAAAAATAATGAAATATTAATTTTTTATAGTAGCTCTGCATTTCATAATTTTTAGTATTATATTGCATATTGTTTATCATGGAAATAAAGCTTTTATTTAGGTATTTATAATATTTTTCTCTCATTGCCACTGGGATATATATGTATAGTTGATTAAAAGTTTCAAAAAAATCTTTGATATTTTTTTCAGAAAAATGATGTGTTATTGATTCAGAATGTTGGTAATAATATAATGAGCTCCCCGTAATTAATCCCACTTTTTTTGAATTGATAAATGCTAAAAATGAAAACATATCATCTTCATAAATTGTATTAGGAAATAAAATATTATTGTCATCTAATAAACTTTTTTTGAAAAGTTTACACCCAAGAAGTGGACTTAAAAAAAATTCGTTTTCAACTGTATGCGATAATAAACTTGTTGCCATAGACCCAGTTATAATATTATTATATAAATAATTATATCTTGATGAAATTTGTGAAGAATCATATGCAGTTTTTATTTCCCAAATAACAATATCAATATCTGTGTCACAGTTAAATTTATGAATTGCTTTTTCAATGCAATTTAAGTCCAACCAATCATCACAATCTAAAAACATAATATAATCTGAATCTGCTATTTTTATTCCTTTATTTCTAGACAATGCTACTCCTAAATGTTCATTATTTTTTATGTATTTTATATCATTAAATTTAGCATAATTGTTAATTATATTTTTACTATTATCATTAGAGTTATCATCAATGCATATTATTTTTACATTTTTATATGATTGATTAATTATAGATTCTATGCATCTCTCTATATACTTTTCACCATTATATATGGGGACAATTACTGTAACATCATTAATATTGCTTTTCATTTAAAATATACCCTCCATACAAGATAATTAAATATTATCCTTTATTTATCAGTGAACAAGTCCAGTAAAAACTGAGATAGAGAAAAATCCTTATGGTAGAATAAAATAAACTACCATAGGGGGGATTTTATTAAAAGATATAGAAAATACATTCAAGAATATGAACAGAAAATATTGAAATTGAGAAATTAAAGGAATATTGGGACAATTATCATTTACTCAAAGCAAATGATAAGGCAAAATATAGAAAAATTGTGTAAGAAATAGAAATAAATGAAAATGGTATATCACTTTGAGAATTGATATTCACTTCCGAAAGTATCTAATTTTTGTGTTTAATTTCATCTTACAATTTCATATTTAAATAAACACTTAAAAAATTTACCTTTTAACTGTTTATGATGTACTTTTATCTGTATGAACAAATATTCTTTGGCTTTATCAGTAAAGAACATTTGTTTATATAAGTATAGGATTAGAAAATAAAGAAATGAGGATTATATGAAGAAGAAAAGTAAATCTATTCTTGTTATCAAAAATATGTATTTGTATAAGAATATAGATAGCAAGAAAGTATATCACAAAACGCTATTACTACTTTCAATTTATCGTAATATAGTATGGTAAACACTAAGAAAAAGTGAATATATGTGTGAAAACATTGATAATATCAACAGTGAATATTATAGTCACTATTTACAAGTAGCTTTTTCTTATCTCATCAACTTTGCTCTGGATATAGAGAAAAATGTCTTTCAAAAAAAGATATACTCAATTATTATAAACAAAATATGAATTGTCTTATCTTTTAAACATTTTAAACAATGAAATAATCTCACGTTTATAGTCAATAAAAATACTGATAATTTACCATATTATAACTGTTTTGATGTATTAATTGAAAAAAAAAAGCAAACATACCCTGTCATTTGTCACAATGATAGGGTATGTTTGCTCATCTTCCGACTTTTATCAAACACATAAAAATTATACTGACAGTAAGCGTTATATGTAAAGAGCAATAACACTTACTGTCAATCCTATTATTGAATAATTTAATAATAGGATTGTCATATAAATTAGAAAAATTGGCTATATATTTGTGGCTGTTTGCATCTACTTTTACTTGATATGTGTATTCAACGGTTGTTTTTCTTATATTATAAATTTTCAGCTAAATATCCGGCTCCAAGCATTCCTGCATTGTTGCCACTCTTTGCGCACGATATTTTTACATCTGAAAAACTTGACATTATATTGTTATGAAGTTTTTTGTCAATTATTTCAAGTAAAAATTCCTGTTGCATTACCCCACCGCCAAGAACTATAAGCTTTGGATTAAATATATGCACCAAACTAGTCAGTCCATAGACTATTTCATCAGTCCATTTATCTATCACATTTTTTATCTTTTCTTCATCTTTTCTTGCAAAAAGTTCCCTTCCGTTTTTTATATCCGAAGAAACAAATTGAGCATATCTTACCAATGCTGTTGTGCTTGCATATCTTTCATAGCACCCACTCATACTGTCTGTCTGTGGATTTCTGCTTTCTGAGTGTGTTATTATAGAACCAAATTCAGCCGCAGAATACGATGAACCTTTATATATTTTACCGTTTTCCACAATAGCTCCACCTATTCCTGTTCCAAAAGTAAGACATAAAAAAGATTTATCTTCCAAATCTTTTCCTGCTCCGTAAACACTTTCACCAATAGCAGCAGCATTTACATCGTTTTCTACGGCAATGGGAATATTATATATTTTTTGCAACTCTTCTTTTATTCTTGTACCTGTATAATTGGGGATATTTGAGTTTGCATATATAATACTTCCCTCATCGGAATTTACCTGACCTGCCGTGGAAATTCCAATTCTATCGAAACTGTCATATTCAGACAAAATTTGTATCAACTTTTTTAATATGTGCGCTCCGCCACATTCTGCTTCTGTTGGAACTTCTTTTACATTACTGATAGTACCGTTTGTATATAAACCATACTTTATATTTGTACCACCAATATCTATTACTGCAATATCCATATCTAAACCCCTTATTAAGAATTTATTTAATTGCTTTTAAAAAGTGTTTTGTAATTTCAAAAGGTCTTGTAATGGCAGAACCTACAACAGCCGCATGTACTCCTGTTGTCATAGCAAGTCTCAGCTGTTCCGGTGACCAAATACCACCCTCCGCAATTACCGGCTTTCCACTGTTTTTTACAAGTTGCGCCATCATTGGATAATCAGGTAGAGAAGTCCCCTTAGTGTAAGGCGTATAACTGCTCATTGTTGTGCCGATAATATCAAAACCAATTTTTGCGGCATGCATACCTTCGTCATAACACGAGCAATCAGCCATAAATAATTGATTAGGATATTTCTTCCTTACTTCACCAAAAATTTCATCAAGTGATTTATTACCTGTTCTAAGTCTATTTGTCGCATCTATTGCTATTATATCACAACCACACTCAACAAGCGCGTCTACCTCTTTCATTGTAGGGGTAATATAAACGTCACTATCATCATACACTTGCTTTATAATACCGATTATTGGTAAATTCACAACTTTTTTAATCTCTGTTATATCTTCAACTGTATTTGCCCTTATACCAATAGCTCCTGCTTCCTTTGCCGCGAATGCCATTCTTGACATAATATATGATGAATGTAGCGGTTCTTCCGGCAAAGCTTGACACGAAACTATAAGTCCACCTTTAATTGAATCAAGTATTTTATTCATACTGGTAATCTCCCTTATTTTAAAAGTTAATTGGACAGACCAATACCGTTATATAATATAGGTCTGTCCTTTGATAAATCAAAAATAAATTATATGTACTTTTCTATCGCCGTCTTAATCATCTTTGCGCACTCGTTTACCTTCTCCGTATCTTCCGGAACAATGTCATACAGAGGAGAACGGACAGTACCTATATCCACACCCTCATTAATTCTGAGAATTTCTTTCATAACTGCGTATAGGTTACCCTTACAGCCACACATTGCATAAATAATTTCATCACAAGCATACTGTATTTCGCAAGCTTTTTTGATATCATCGCTGCCGTTACCGTGTTTTACAAGCGCAAATATCTTATTGTACAGTTCAGGCATAACAGCATAAGTACCACCGATACCACCGGTTGCGCCTATTGACAAACCGCTTACCAGTTGCTCATCAGGACCGTTAAACACAACGAAATCCTTGCCGCCTTGCGCTTTAAACATTTGTATATCCTGAACAGGCATTGATGAGTTTTTTACACCTTTTACCATTGGATTTTTAAGCATCATATCAAGCAAATTTGTTGTTAGGGAAACACCTGCAAGCTGAGGGATATTATATATAATAAAATCAGTGTTCGGAGCAGCAGAAGAAATATCGTTCCAATACTTAGCGATTGCATAGTCGGGTAAACGGAAATATATCGGTGGGATTGATGCGATAGCGTCTACGCCCAAACTTTCTGCGTGAGCAGCCAGTTCCATACTGTCAACAGTATTGTTACATGCAACATGGGCAATAACTGTCATTTTGCCCTTTGCTACTTTCATAACATTTTCAAGAATAAGTTTACGCTCTTCTTTACTTTGATAAATACACTCACCTGATGAGCCACAAACATAAACACCCTTTACGCCCTTTTCCAAAAGATGTTTTGTAAGTTCCTGTGTTCTTTCAGCCGATACCTTACCTTCATTGTCATAGCAGGCATAGAATGCAGGAATAATACCTTCATATTTTTCTAAATTGCTCATAATTATTTCCTTTCACCGTCAATTAATATTTATATTATGTTTAATAACAATTATCCTTTTACAGCGCCTATTGTTATACCTTGTGTAAATGATTTTTGGAATATAACAAAAATTATAATAATCGGTATTGCCGCAAATGCCGCACCTGCCATTAGTACGCCATAGTCGGTTGAAAATTCACCTTGAAGTGTTGCAAGACCAAGTTGCAAAGTAAGTTTTGAACGTGAATTTAACATTATTAACTGCATAAAGTAATCATTCCATGCGCTGATAAATGTGAATATTGCCAAAGCCGCAATACCAGGTTTAACCATTGGGATTACGATACTTGTAAATGTTTTTACTTCGTTACAACCATCTATCTTTGCGGCTTCAAGCAGTTCTGTCGGTATTGTTTCACTAAACTGTTTCATAAGGAATATACCGAAAGGCCAGCCAATAGCCGGTAGAATAGCAGCCCACAAAGTATTATGAAAATTCATAAAGTTAATTTGTCTAACAAGCGGAACAAGAACGACCTGTTTTGGCAGAGCCATAGCTGCTACAAACATTGAAAACAGAAATACTCTACCATAAAATCTCTTTTTGGCAAGTACGTATCCCGCACTTGTAGAAACAAGACAAACCAAAATCATTGTAATACCTGCTATAAAAATACTGTTAAATAACCATGCCCAAGCCGGCTGCTTAAATAGTCTGACCCAACTTTCCATTGTAGGACTTGTCGGCCACCATTGTGGTGGTAAAGTTACTGTATCTATACGTGTTTTAAATGAACCTGTTACTACCCAATAGAATGGAAATACAAAAACAAGTGTAACAAGGGTAAGTAAAACCATTGAAATAACATTAAAAACCGGATTTCCTTTTTTTAATTTTTTATCCATCTTTTTACCTCCACTTAATAACTGACATCATTGCTAAAACACTTAAACTGAATCCAGCTAAATATACCTATTATAATTGCAAGTACTACACCCATTGCGTTTGCATAACCAAATTTATATTGTCTAAACGCTGTTTCGTAAACAAGATACATAATTGTACTTGTATTGTAGTTTGGTCCACCGTTTGTCAATAGTTGAATCAATGAGAAACATTGGAACGAGTTGATTGTTGTAATAACAACTACATAAAGTGTAGTTGGCATAATTCCCGGCCATTTGATATGACGGAAAAGTTGCCAAGAATTTGCGCCGTCTATTTCTGCGGCTTCTATATGGCTGGGGTCTAAGTTTCCAAGCGCGGCAATATATAGAATGATTGGTTGACCGACACTTGTTGTCAACAAAACCAAAATGATACACCAAAGGGCATATCTTTTATCACCCAACCACATAATCTCCTTATCAATTACACCCATACTCATAAGTACATAGTTAAGCACGCCACTGATAGGGTCAAATATCCATTTCCAAACAACAGTAACAGAAACCGTACCGGTTACTACGGGTAAGTAAAAAATTCCACGGAACAAACTTCTTACAAAAGCGTTCTTTTGATAAATTACTACTGATACAAATAAACTAAATAATACTATAAGCGGAACTACACCTATTACAAGAAGTATTGTATTTTTAAGAGAGCGTAAAAATATTTCATTTGTAAATAGTTTTGTGTAGTTTCCCAGTCCGATAAATTCAAATTTCTTTGGAGTATAGTTAAACAAGCTTGTTACTGCGCCCATACCTATTGGTATAATAACAAATACTATAAAGAAAATTAAAGCAGGCGCCAAAAATAAATATGATACAATTGTTTCCCTAGCCATTATAGTTAAAGGCTTCTTATTTTTTACAGTAGTCATAAGCTTTCCTTTCATAAAATAATTATCAAAATAATTTAATTAAAAATACGAGACCACGTAACGGTGACCTCGTATTTTAATTAAAAAACATAAGTTAACGTATATGATATTACCATATATTTAAAATGGTACGATTACACCCCTTATATCACCACTATAAATCAAATTATCATTCTGTTAATGTCTTGTTTGATTCTTCTACAAAGTATTTCATTGCTTCTTCGGGAGTCTTGTCTTTTGTAAATACTGATTGCAGTGAACCCCACCAGAATGGTCTCATTGATGCAAATCCAGGAACTGTATTGTAATATGTTCCGTAGTATTTGCTTAATTCTGAATAGTAAGCCATCTCTTTGTCGTCGCCATATAGGTTACCAAAGCTCTTGCGAACCGGGAAACAACCTGTTGCAACTACATTTTCTTTACCAACTACTTCGTCATCACATAGGAATTTTATAAATTCTTTTGAAGCGGCGATTTTATCAGCGTCTCCGTTATCGAAAACACAGAAACCATTGATTAAGTATTCAAGCGAAGGTTTGCCTGTTGGTGATGGCAGTGAAACTGAAAGCGCTTCTATACCGGATTGTTTTAGGTTGCTTTCACGACCTTTTGCAAGACCCGGACCCCATAGAATTGATATTGCAACTTGACCTTGGTCAAAGTGATCCAAAGCATCGTTTGCAACACCTGCCGGGTTCGCTGACATATAGCCTGCGTCTATACCGTCAAGTATCATCTTAACAGCATCAATACCTTCTTTTGTATCCATTGTATATTTTGTACGGCCTGCGTCCATAATTGTTGCGCCTGTTAGGTTTGAAATGAAAGCACGTGTACCTTGGTCACCGCCTTGACCGCCACAATAAATTTCAGCGCCTTTGTAACCTTTTTCTTGAAGAGCCTTGCTTAGCGCGATAAACTCCTCTGTTGTCCATGTACGGTCGCCATCAACAGGCGCCATATCAAGAAGTCCTTCTTTTTCAAGGATTGTTTTGTTTAGAGCCATTGTAAATGGAGCTGCTGAAATAGGATACATATAGTAATTCTTTCCATCGCTGCATGATGACAGTAGACCTTCGCTTGTTATGTCCGCTTTAAAATCTGCTGTAAACATATCATCAAGATTTACAAGAGTACCGCTTGAAGCATATTCCATAATACGTCCCGGAGCATCGAACAAAATGTCAGGAGCTGTACCGCCTTGAATAGCTGCTGTTAATTTTTCAGGGCCGTTTTGGAAATCAATCATTTCAACTGTTACTTTAATATTTGGATTAGCTTCCATAAATTTTTGAGCTAATTGCTCTTCATATTTTCCTGAAATATCATCAACTTTTGCGAATGTTGGGAAAGCCCACCATGTAATTTCAGTTGTTTTTGTTTGTTGCGTATCGTTTTTTGATGTTTCGTTGTTTTGTGTTGTAGGCGCTTGTTCATTACCACAACCTGCAAACAAACTGCATGCCAGTCCAAGACTTAATAAGATTGATAAAAATTTTTTCATCTTTCATTCTCCTCTTTCATTTTTTTCGGTCATATCTTTTGACCACAATTAAATGATATCATTTATGAAAATTTTTTTCAATATCCAAACAGACTGAAAAATTCATTAAATTATTAGTAAAAACGCATAATATTTATTCTTAATTTTCAAAAAAACTATATTATATTTAATTTTTTATTTATTTTGTTTTTGTATTTATGATTTTTTTATTTGCTAAATATATATATTAAACTATTATTCTATTATATATTTGAATATTTTTTTAGTAGCTATTGTATTTTTAAACAAAAATGAAAAAAATTTTTTTATAGACTTCATAC
>JAHHUD010000059.1 GCA_020024185.1 Oscillospiraceae bacterium
GTATTAATAAACACAGATAGAGCAGGTGGAAATTATATTATTGTTGTACCATATAATATTTTATATATTATAAAATGATTTAGGAGTAAAATATATAATTATATATAAATATGTAATATAATAATTCTAAATAAAATATACACTACATCGTTGTTTAGATTAACTGAGACAATGATGTAGTGTATGTTTAAATATAATTAAAAGTAGAGTCAACTCTCTTGACACAGTCAGCGTAGAGCTTATGAAGTTCATTGCTGGAAATATTAATACCTAAATCTTTCAAGGATATACTATTTACCTGATTTTCATAGTCGATAATAAAAGTAAGTAATTTATAATAGATATTATTTACTTTTCCTAAAAGAGCATCACTTATTTCTTTGGAAATAGCGATATTTTGAAGCAAATTTTCTTTGCTGTCATCAAAAATTTTATCAAGAAGGCTAAACATGCCCATTAAAAAAGCACTTTCACTTTCATTAGATAAAGATGACCTTTTTATTAGTTCTTGAGCAAATAAACCACGCAAAAAAGCCATTCTAACAAGCTCATCAGAGCCTGTTTTGTTATTGTCAATTGAAACAACTAAAAGTAGCCAGCGTTTCAAATCACTTACGCCCATCATAACAATAGCACTTTCGACTTTATTAATATAGTGTCCTCTAAAATATTCCATAGTGGTTATTTTTTTTAGTAGCTTGTATGTGAGAACTGTGTCAGAGCGTATAATATTACAGCATTTATCAAAGTCCACATCTGCTTTATTAAGCTCACACATAAGCATGGTAAAAGTTACAGAAGAGATTTGTTGAGTTTTCTTTTTGTATGTAATTGGGCGAGAGAAAAAATATCCTTGAAAAAGCTTGTACCCAATTGACTTTGCCCACTCATATTCCTCATTTGTCTCTACTTTTTCTGCGAGTAAAGTTAAAGACTTTCCAAATTTTTTAGCAATATTTTCTTGAGCAAGTCTATCTGTTTGCATAAAATCAACTTTTAAAATATCAATATATGGCAAAATATTATTAAAGTTATAATCTCCTAAATAATCATCAAGTGCAATAGTATATCCTAACTTTTTTAATTTTGCCACATGTTCTATTACTGTTGGTGTTATTTTTATATCTTCAAGTAATTCAATAACTACATCATTTGGATTTGCGAGAAGAGGGAAATCTTCTAGTATTAAGTCCTCAGTAAAATTTATAAAAGCTGGTTTTAAATTTGTAAGATTCTCCAAGCCAAACAGAGTAATTGCATCTGATAAAACACGTTTTGTTGCAAAATTACCGTCTATTACATTAGCAGATGAAGATTTTTCAGCTTCTCTATATAATAATTCGTAACCATAAACACTATATTTGTTATCAAATATAGGTTGTCTTGCTAAAAAAGTGTACATTTTTTTACCTCATAACTAAATAACTCATTTAACCTGATATTTAAATATATTATTTGATTAACAGGCTGATTACAAAGAAAGACTATAACTTAATCTATAATGATATATTTTAATATATAATTTATTTATTATTTACATGATATGATATTTTCAATATATACTTATATAAATATAGTATATATACTCTATTATAATATCATTTTTTTTCATTTAAAGCAATAATTTTATATGTTATCATTTTATAAACTATTATAGTTTAATGTATTTTACAACGATAGAAAATAAATGTGGATTTTATATGTTTTAAGTATGTTAAATATAAGGTTGTTAAAAATTATAAAAATAAAAAACTATCCAACTTATATAGTTAATTGGATAGTTTTTTTAAATAAATAATATATGTAAATTACTTAAAAATGAAACTTAGTGTCTTATGATATATAAATTTATATCATTTAACACTTTCTATTAGATAATTTAAAGGTGAAACGGAATAGATTTTATTATTATACTTTAAGGATATGTTATTATCGCCACGATTTACAATAATAAGAACTTCTTTTTCGTGATTTTCACTATATCTTACATAAGATACACTATTACTATCAGCATGTATAAAATGGATTTTACCGTCTATAAATACGTCATAAGCAGTTCTTTTTTTAGATATAGATTTAACATTATCAAGAATATATTTATCGATATTCCACCACTGAAAATATCCACGATTGAAAGGGTCTCTATATCCTTGCATACCAATTTCGTCGCCATAATAAATACAAGGAACACCTGGTAATGTAAAAAGCATGGCAAAACCACAAACAATAAGTTTTCTTGCACGTTCATAGTTTTCTTTGGATAATTTTCGTTGAGATTGCCAATATCTATCTGTACCATATGGATTTTCACCACACAAAGCCGTTATAGCTCTTGGAGTGTCGTGAGTAGATAAACTATTCATAGCAACATCAATAGCTTCTTTTGGATAATTCTCAAATATAGTGAAAATATCTTCGCAAAATTGTTCACCGCTTTTTCCAGATAAAAAATTTAAAATGGCACTTCTAAAAGGATAATTCATTGTGCTGTCAAGTCCTTTTCCTAGAAGATATTGACGTCTTTGATTATAGCTGATTTTGTTTGTTGCATCTTCCCAAACTTCGCCAATTAAAAGTTTATCCTCTCCATGACTTTTTACAGCTATGCGTATTTTTTCTATAAAACTATCAGGCAATTCATCAGCAACATCTAGTCTGAAACCATCTGCACCTTGAGTTAACCAATAATCAATAACCCCATTTTTACCACATATAAAGTTTATATAGTCCGGCTCATTTTCATTGACTTCAGGCAAGGTGTCAAATCCCCACCAAGATTTATATCCACATTCAAATTCAGAAGAAAAATTATACCATTTTCTATAAGGACTATTTGGACTATTATATGCACCAACAGAAGAATATCTATTTTCTTTATTAAAATATACGCTATCACTGCCGGTATGACTAAACACACCATCAAGTATAATACGCATGTTTTTTTTATGAGCATTATCGCAAAGATTGCGAAAATCTTCAACAGTACCAAGGTCTGGGTCAATTTTCATATAGTCAGCAGTATTGTATCTATGATTAGAATGTGCTTCAAATATAGGGTTTAGATAAATATAATTAACACCCAAACTTTCAAGATAATCAAGTTTATCAATAATACCTTGTAAGTCACCACCATAATAATCCTTGTTAAGATATCCATTAGGCTGATTATCTGGGAAGAAATAAGGCTCACCATCTTTGTCTTGGCGATAAATACGGTCTTTAAAATGCAGTTTGTCCTTCTTTATACCTTCATAAAATCTGTCTGGAAAAATCTGATAAAAAATTTTTCCTTTTGCCTGTTGAGGTGTTTTGAAATTATTATCATATACAGTAAGTTGAAAATTTCCACCACTTTTTGCTATTTTACCTTCACCTTTGTTAGCGTTATAAACACCATATCCGTTATCTCCAAGGTCAAAATGATAAAAATATAAACCAGTGTCAAAAGGCACAAAAGAAACGGTAAAAATAAATTTACCGTTTTCTTGTTTTGTGAATTTCATAGCTAGTTTTTCTATATTTGCATTTTCTTTTTGTATTGCAAGGGAAGGGTGAATATCTCGTCTATCTAGTGCAATTGAAAAATTTATAGTAGTATTTTGTTTTACAGCACCAAAAGGTGTTTTGTAAAATTCATTTCTACTGTTAAAAACTTGCATAAATCACCTTATTTAATTCTTTCCAAATTCCATATATTTCTAGCATAGTCATCTATTGCTCTATCAGCAGAGAATTTGCCGGCATTTGCAATATTCATAAGACACATTCTGCCAAATTTAATTTTATCTTTGTAGAGTTCTCTTAAATAACGCTGTGTACGGTGGTAATCTTCAAAATCTGCCATAACCATATAAGGGTCGATGTTAAAAAGATTGTTTTCGATTTCGTGGAAGTACACGCCATTTAAACCACTTTTCAAAAGAGCAACAACTTTTTGTAAAATAGGGCTGTTGTCGATATAGTGGTGTGGATTATATCCTGCTTGTTTAAGAGCATTAACTTCTGGAGTTTCCATACCAAACTGGATAAAGTTTTCAGCACCACAGTTTTGTTTAATCTCTACATTTGCACCATCGTATGTGCCAAATGTAACAGCACCATTTATCATAAATTTCATATTACCTGTGCCGGAAGCTTCTGTACCAGCTAAAGAAATTTGTTCGCTTATTTCACTTGCAGGAATAAGCTTTTCACTTAATGATACAGAGTAATTTTCAAGATAGATAACCTTGAGTTTATCTTTTGTGTCAGGGTCATTTTCAACAAGCTTTTTAATTTCATGAATAAGATGAATAATTTGTTTTGCCATATAGTATCCTGGAGCAGCTTTAGCGCCAAAAATATATGTTTTTGGTGTAAAGTCCATTGAAGGATTTTCTTTGATTTCAATATATTCAGCAAGTATATTTAAAGCATTTAGATGTTGACGTTTATATTCATGTAATCGTTTAACCTGGACATCAAAAATTGAATTAGGGTTAATAATTTCTCCGGTTGTTTCAAAAATATATTTTGCAAAATTTTCTTTATTGTTATGTTTTATCTGCAAAATTTCCTTAATTGCGTTTTCGTCATCTTTATATTTTTCAAGAGCTTTAAGTGCATAAGCGTCTTTTTTATAGTATTCTCCGATATGTTCATCAAGGAATTTGCATAATTCTGGGTTGCTTTGAAGAAGCCATCTTCTATAAGCAATACCATTTGTTACATTTTTGAATTTTTTTGGAGTAAATAAGAAATAATCATGGAAAACTGTGTCTTTAATTATTTCGGAGTGGAGTTCAGAAACACCATTTATAGAATGACATACATAACAGCAAATGTTTGCAGTTCGTACTTCATTTCCGTGAATAAGACTCATATACTCAACTTTGCCATGGTCACCAGGAAATGCTTTGTATAACTCGTCAATAGCCCTTCTATTAAGTTCTTCAAGTATATCATATATTCTTGGTAATGTTTCTTTAAATAACGCAGCATTCCATTTTTCCAAAGCCTCAGGAAGAACAGTGTGGTTTGTATAAGCAAAAGTATTTTTAACAATATCATATGCTTTATCCCAACCATATCCACACTCATCAAGAAGAATACGCATAAGCTCTAATATAGCAAGAGTAGGGTGTGTATCATTGATGTGTATAGCAACTTTATCTGCAAAATTATCAAGAGTACCATATTGAGCCATATGATTTGTGATAATATCATTTATACTTGCGCTACAAAAGAAATATTGTTGTTTAAGTCTTAAAATTTTACCTTCTATATGGTTATCATTAGGATATAAAACTTTTGATATAAGTTCTGCATCTCCACTAGCTTTCATAGCTTGAGTATAGTCGCCACGATTAAAACTATCCATATCAATAGTTTTAGCTTTAGCTTCCCATAATCTGAGCTTTGAAACACCTTTTGAGTCATAACCGGAAATGTACATATCATGTGGTACAGCAATAACACTGGTATAATCTTTGTGTATTACATGGTGGAAGTTATCGCTCCAAATGCTATCAACAGTGCCACCAAATTTTACTTCAAAACTATGGTTTGGATGCTCTTTAAGCCATACTCCACCACCAGGAAGCCAGTTGTCAGGTTGTTCCATCTGCCAGCCATTTACAATTTTTTGTTTAAATATACCATATTCGTAAAGTATAGAATAACCACCGCCTGCATATTGGTCACTTGCCAGAGCGTCCATAAAACAAGCAGCAAGACGTCCAAGACCACCATTGCCAAGACCTGCATCAGGTTCACATTCATAGATTTTTTCTTCAGGAATACCAAAAGAATTAAACATTTCTTTTGCCACGCCATCAAGACGCATATTATATAGATTTGTTTTTAGACTGCGTCCCATTAAAAATTCAATACATAGATAATATACCTTTTTCTTGTTTTGACCATAAGTGTCAGCCATAAATTCCTTATTTTTCTGGCTCAACATTTTTCTTATGCACAAAGCAGTGGCTTTATAAATATCCTCATAACTTGCATTTTCAACGTTAGTTGAGTATTCTTCTAAAAGAAGTTTCTTTACTTTTTCAGCAAGCTCATTCGATGTAATGTTATACTGCAATACTACACTTCCTCTCTAAATATGATTAATAAAATTTTAAAATTTATAAATTTTTACATTTATAGTATAGCATAAACTTAAATTGTTTCAATAAAAAAATAATATATGTGTTAATAAATAATGTTGCCAAAAAAATAATAATATTGTATTATTATATTGAATAAATATACTTTTAATATATCAGTTAAGGAGATTATTATGTCTTTTAATAAAATAAAATTAAACATAGCAGGGGGAACATATACTGTAAATTCTATGGACCCAGAAGAACATATACTTGCACTTGCAAAAAAACTTGATGAGGATATGACTGAAGTTTTGGAACAAAGCCAATCAGCATCTGTAACAGCAGCGGCTGTTCTTTGTGCTATGACATATCTTGACCAACTTGAAAAAAGCACAAAAAGTGCAGATAATATGCGTGCACAGATAAAACAATATCTTGATGAAGCTAATAAAGCTAGATTTGAAACAGAAAAAGTAAAAATAGAATTGGAAAAACTTAAAGTGGATATTCAGTTTCTTAAAAATCAGAGAGGAAACAATGGATAATAATTTTGAAATTCTTGCTCCGGCAGGAAACTTTGATAACTTAAAAGCTGCTGTCTTTTCTGGTGCAAACGCAGTATATCTTGGTGTTCAAAGTTTTAATGCAAGAGCATCGGCGACAAATTTTGACTATGATGTGTTAAGTGAAGCTGTAAAATTCTGTCATGCTAGAAATGTGAAGGTTAATGTTACACTTAATACAATTTTATATGACACAGAGCTTGTAAATTTTGCTGAAACTGTTAAGCAAATTGCAAAATGTGGTGTTGACGCAGTTATATTGCAGGATTTAGCTTCTGCAAGAATAGCAAAAGAAATAGCACCGGAACTTGCAAGACACGGTTCAACACAAATGGCAGTTCATAATCTGGAAGGTGCATTACAACTTAAAGAAATGGGATACACACGTGTTATTCTTGCCAGAGAATTGTCTTTTGAACAAATAAAATATATTACGGAAAATTGTGGTATTGAAACAGAAGTATTTATACATGGTGCTTTATGTGTTTGTCTGTCTGGTCAATGCTATGCAAGCACATTCCTTGGTGGTAGAAGTGGTAACCGTGGGCGTTGTGCAGGTACTTGTCGTTTACCATTTTCTGCAAGGGGAGAAAAGGATGATAACCATTTAAGTTTGAAAGACCTTTGCGGAATAGATATGATAAAACAACTTAAAGATATAGGTGTAAAATGCGTAAAAATTGAAGGTAGATTGCGTACACCTGAATATGTTGCAGGTGCAGTTGATGCTTGCGTTAAAGCTGTTAATGGTAAAGATTACGACAAACAAATGCTTCGTGATACATTTAGTCGTTCCGGATTTACAAATAATTATTTGGAAAATAAATTTTCTAATGACATATTTGGTGTAAGAACAGCAGAAGACAGCAAAAAAACTAAAGAAGTTTTACCACAATTACGCCAGCTTTACCGTAGAGAAGGGCAGTTTGTTCCTGTCAAATTTACATTTGATATGGGAGAAGATATAAGTGTACTTTCTATTACAGATGGTACAAATATATTCTATGATGAAATTAAAGAAGAGTTGCAACCAACTGAAAATGATTTTTCAAAAAGTGTTTTCAACTCACTTTCAAAACTTGGTGGTACACCATTTTATCTTGAAGATGCTAAGATAAATGTTATTCCTGAAAAATATTTACCATTATCTGCTATAAATGAATCAAGAAGAAATTTAGTTCAAAAATTATTAGATGCAAGAAGTGTGGCTAATATTTATGAAATCAAAGATTTTAAATTTGAACAAAATTCTCCAAGACAACAAACAGCAAAAATTATTGCCAGATTTGAAAATACACAACAGATACCACAAGAATATGCAAACAAGTTTGATTATATTATCGTGCCAATTGAATACGCAGAATGTAATGAACTAGATGGAATAAAGGATAAAGTTGTATTAGAGCTTACAAGAGATATGTTTAACGGTACAGTTGAACTACAAAAACAAATAAAAAAAGCAAAAGAAAATGGATTGTCTGCATTTTGCGTACAGAATATAGGACATATTCCACTTGTTAAAGGTGAAAAGATTTTTTCATCATTTACATTGAACGTTTCAAACTCTATTTCTGCTGAAGAATATTCAAAACTTGGTGTAGAATTTATAACAGTTAGTCCTGAACTTACACTTGAAAATATTAAACGAATTACAAAAAATGTAAAAACAATAGTGTATGCTTATGGACATATCCCGCTTATGCTTACAAAATCTTGTCCTATCAGCAATGTTAGAAAGTGCAGTGAATGTAATGGACAAGGGTATTTAACAGATAGAAAAGGTGTAAAAATGCCTGTTCTTTGTCATGGAAAAGCAAAAGGTTATCGTGAGATTTTCAATGCTGTACCTCTTTATATGGGGGATAGAATAAATGAAATAAACGCAGATTATGTTTCGCTAAACTTTACAACTGAAAGCAGAAATAATGTGGTAAAAATTATAGAAAAATTCTTAAAATCAGAACCATTTGGTAAAGATTTTACAAGAGGTCTGTACTATAAAGGTTCTATATAAGGAAAGGAATTTTAATAATGAAAAAGAACTTTTTGTTTTTATTTTATATTTTGGCAGGAATACTTGTTGGAGCAGTGATAGCAAATTTATGTAAAAATATACCGCTACTCAGTTGGCTGGCTTATTCACAATCAATAGGGTTTTCTCCGTTAAATCCCGCAGTATTGGATTTAAGCATAGTAAAAATAACATTTGGTTTTGCTATGTCAATTTCGGTTGCTCAAATTATAACAATTATAGGAGCTTTATATTTTTATAAAAATACAAGGGTGAAATAATATGAATTTTGTTTTAGCCTCTACTTCTCCAAGAAGAAAAGAACTTTTTAAATATATAGTGAATGACTTTGAATGTGTTGCACCTAAATTTGATGAGCAAAGCGTAAAAATAAAAAATGCTAAACAAAAAAGTATGTTTTTAAGTTGTCAAAAATGTAAAGCAGTTTTAAATGAATGTAATAAAAATTCTGTAATTATTGCAAGTGATACAGTTGTTGAGTTTAATGGAAATATTTTGGAAAAACCAAAAGATAAACAAGACGCATATAGAATGATAAAAAACCTTTCTGGAAATAAACATGATGTTCATACAGCAGTAACAGTTTATTATAGCGGTAAACTATATACATTTTGCCAAACTGCAACAGTTTATTTTGATTTCATAAGAGAAAAAGATATAGAAAATTATATTGATACAAATATATGGCAAGGTAAAGCGGGAGCATACGGTATACAAGATGCATTTGGGGCTTGTCATATAAAAGGAATAAAAGGTGATTATTATACTGTTATGGGATTACCGGTAAACAGGCTACACGCTATACTGCGAAAACTTGAAATTCTTGACACTTAATTCAAAAAATATTTAT
>JAHHUD010000006.1 GCA_020024185.1 Oscillospiraceae bacterium
ACTTCTGCACTATTAAGAAATTTATATCCTTCTTCTTCACACATTTGTGCAAGTGCATTATTAAACGCATCTATCTGTTGCATTGTTATATGTGGATAATTTCTTATACGGTCAACAGGAGGGATAGCATTTACAATTATATCTGAATAAGGATAAGCGTTATAAATAGCTTTTAAAGCTTTTTTATATTCTTTTATAAAGCTATCCACTTTCCAGTTTGCATTATTGGTGCCACAAGAAATAATTATTCTTTTAGGTTGTATCATTTGTACGGCAGTAAGAATATCAACTGGTTCAGTTGGAGTTGTAAATTTAACAATTTTTTCTTTGTCAGTAGCAATATTTTGAATTCCCATACCAACTGCACCTACAACATTTTCCCATGTTGTGCCTGTTGGTTCATACATCAAAGAACGTACAACATTGGAGTCTCCAATAAATAATGTTTCATCTATGTATTTTTGTCCTGCATCTTCACCTTCTGGCAAAATTGTTTTAGAATATTTATCTTTATCAAAAGATGATGCATTTTTATCATAGTTATCATCTGCATTAGGGTCAATTTCTATTGTATTTGCATCAACTTGGCTTTCTGTGGATTCTGATGTTATCAAACTAGAAACACCCCATACAGCCAATCCTACAATTGATACAATCATAACAACACTACATACTAATATAGCTATATGTTTTTTGCTGCCCAATTTTGCTTTTTTTATTACGGCTTTAATAATTTTAAGTATTTCATCAAAGTAATTATCAGATCTTTTTTTATGTCCATTTCTTACTGATTTTTTGTTTTGCAATATATTTACCTCTTTCTATTATTTTCTATTGTATAGATATAAAATAAATGTCTGCTTAAATAATATCAAATTATATTGTACTACATTTTTTTTAAAAAAGCTATAAAAATATTGTTAACAAATATACATATTATAACATTTTTTGTAATAAAAAAGCCCTACAATCTATAAAAGACTGTAGGACTTATTCTTAATTAGCATTAAACCAATTCAATGATTGCCATCTCTGCAGCGTCACCACGACGTGCGCCGATTTTGATGATTCTTGTGTAACCACCGTTACGGCCTTCGTAGCTTGGTGCGATTTCGTCAAAAACTTTTTTAGCAACAGCTTCTTTTGTTACGTAGCTGTACACTTGTCTTTTTGAGTGCAAAGTATTATCTTTGCCGAGAGTAATCATTTTTTCAGCCATTGCGCGAACTTCTTTAGCTCTTGTTACTGTGGTTTCAATTTTGCCATTTTCAAGCAAATATGTTACCATAGCACGCATCATAGCTCTGCGATGGTCTGTTGATCTGCCGAGTTTTCTTGTACCTGGCATTTGAGTCACTCCTTTACTATGTGTGTAGACTATATATTAGTCTTCGTCTTTTGGAAACTTATAGCCCAGAGAAGCAAGCTTTTGCATAACTTCTTCAAAGCTCTTTCTACCGAGGTTTCTAACTTTCATCATTTCACCTTCGGTTTTATTTACGAGGTCTTCAACTGTATGAATACCTGCTCTCTTTAAGCAGTTGAAAGAACGAACAGACAAATCAAGGTCTTCAATTGTCATTTCAAGTGTTTTAACTTGAGATGTTTCGTCTTTTTCAACCATCTTAGGCAGAGCTACATCATCAGACAAGCCTACAAATAGATTCAAATGTTCTATAAGTATTCTTGCTCCAATGCTCATAGCTTCATTAGCATTGATAACACCGTTTGTCCAAACTTCTAATGTGAGCTTGTCATAGTCTGTTATCTGTCCAACACGAGTATTTTCTACCGAGTAGTTAACCTTCAAAACAGGTGTATAAATACTGTCTACTGGCAACACACCCAAAGTAACGAATTCCTGTGTTTTTTTGCTTTTATCAACCGGAACATATCCACGGCCTCTGTCAAATGTGAGCTCCATCACAAGTTTTGCGCCTTCGCTTAAAGTTGCGATGTGCCAATCTGGATTTAAGATTTCAATATCACTATCTGTTTCAATTGAACCAGCAGTAACTTCGCAAGGACCAACAGCGTTAATACGAACTGTTTTTGCTTCATCACAGAAAAGTTTAGCTGTAATACCTTTAACATTCAAAACGATTTCTGTAACATCTTCTTTTACACCATTAACAAATGTAAATTCGTGTACCACACCATCAATTTTGATATTTGTAACAGCTACACCTGGCAAAGATGAGAGAAGAATTCTTCTTAAAGAGTTGCCAAGTGTTGTGCCAAATCCTCTTTCAAGAGGCTCAACAACAAACTTTCCGTATTGACCATCTTCTGACAAAACGGCTGTTTCTATTCTTGGTTTTTCGATTTCTATCATTTGTAAACCCTCCTATGATACAACTAAGGCTGCTTCTTAATTTGCATTCCCGATGCCGGAGTGGGTTATTTTGAGTAAAGTTCAACGATAAGCTGTTCTTCAACGTCGAGTTCGATTTCGCTTCTTTCTGGAAGACGGTTTACAACAACTTTAAGTGCGTCTTTATCAAATGACATCCACATTGGTACTGGACGGCTTGCGTTTTTCTCAACGTTTTCTTTAATTTTTTCACATGCAGAACCACGAACTTCGATAACATCACCTGGTTTTACAAGGAAAGAAGGGATGTTAACTGTTTGGCCGTTAACTGTGAAGTGACGGTGCAAAACAAGTTGTCTAGCTTGACGACGGCTCATACCGAAACCAGCTGTGTAAACAACATTGTCAAGTCTGCTTTCAAGGATCTTAAGCAGATTTTCACCAGCAATACCCTGTTTCTTTTCAGCCATTTCAAAGTATTTTGCAAATTGGCTTTCGAGTACGCCATAGTATCTTTTTGCTTTCTGTTTTGCTCTTAACTGAATGCCATATTCAGAAGATTTTTTGCGAGCCTGACCATGTTGACCTGGAGCAAAATTTCTTCTTGCAAGTGCACATTTATCAGAGTAGCATCTTTCGCCTTTCAAGAAAAGTTTTTGACCTTCTCTACGGCATTGACGACAAACTGCGCCTGTATATCTTGCCATTGTAATTCCTCCTTATTAGATGCGTCTTCTTTTTGGTGGACGACAACCGTTGTGTGGTATAGGGGTAACGTCCTTGATCATATTTACCTCTAAGCCTGCTGCCTGAAGTGCTCTGATAGCTGCTTCACGACCTTGACCAGGACCTTTTACGTAAACTTCAACGGTTTTAAGGCCGTGTTCCATAGCTGCTTTTGCAGCTGTTTCTGCTGCCATTTGTGCAGCATATGGTGTTGCCTGTCTGGAACCTCTGAAACCGAGGCCGCCGGCACTTGCCCAAGAAATTGCGTTGCCCTGAATATCAGTAATTGTAACAATTGTATTGTTAAATGTAGACTGAATATGAGCAGCACCACGTTCAATGTTCTTACGCTGTACTCTTTTACGAGTAACTGTCTTTTTAACTGCCATTTCGCAATGCCTCCTTAATTATTTCTTCTTGTTAGCTACAGTTCTCTTTGGACCTTTGCGTGTTCTTGCATTAGTCTTTGATCTCTGACCACGAACTGGTAAGCCTTTACGATGTCTTACACCACGGTAGCAGCCGATTTCGATAAGTCTCTTGATGTCAAGAGCTGTTTGTCTGCGAAGGTCGCCTTCTACTGTGAGTTGTTTTGCTTCGATTTGATCTCTGATTGCCTGTACTTCGTCATCTGTAAGGTCTTTTACTCTTGTGTCTGGATTAACGCCAGCTGCTGCGAGAAGCTTCTGGGATGTAGCAAGACCAATACCATAGATGTAGGTAAGGCCGATTTCTACTCGTTTTTCTCTTGGTAAGTCAACACCTGATATACGAGCCATAACAGTACCTCCTGGTTATATAATTGTCAAATTAACCTTGACGTTGTTTGTGTTTTGGATTTACGCAAATTACCATAACACGACCTTTGCGTTTGATAACTTTGCATTTTTCGCACATTGGTTTTACGGAAGGTTTTACCTTCATAATTGTAACCTCCTTAAAAATATGCCTATTTAGAACGCCAAGTGATGCGTCCTTTGGTTAAATCGTAAGGTGACATTTCCAATGTTACCTTATCGCCTGGTAATATACGAATGAAATTCATTCTGAGTTTTCCTGAGATGTGAGCAAGCAAACGGTGACCATTTGCAAGTTCTACGAGAAACATAGCATTAGGCATTGCCTCTACTACTGTACCTTCAACTTCGATTACGTCGTCTTTAGCCATTTTATTCCTCCACTATATTAAGACTTTTTAAAGCCTTATTTATATGTTTATTTACTTGCAGAGTTTCTGTTTGCAACTTATACTGAGTAATTTTGAGATGTTTTAAATTTTTTTGTTTTGGTTTTTCAAGCTTATGCTCTTTACCATCGCAAATTAAAACTGATTTCTCATCTATGCCTACAACACAGAAATACTTTTCTTTGTCTCTGCCTTTAAGAGATTTAACTACTATTCCTATTTCTAAGCCCATAGTTGCCTCTCATTAAACGGTGGTTAATATAACCGGACCATCTTGAGTGATTGCAATTGTATTCTCAAAATGAGCAGAAAGCAATCCATCTTTGGTCTTTACTGTCCAACCGTCAGGCAGGACTTTAACGGAACATGTTCCTTCGTTTATCATTGGCTCGATAGCAATTGTCATTCCCGGCATAAGTCTTGGACCTCTGCCTTTAGCACCATAATTTGGAACTTCTGGGTCTTCATGCAAATCTTTACCAATTCCGTGACCTATAAATTCACGTACTACAGAAAATCCGTTTTGTTCTGCGTGGGTTTGCACTGCATTGCCTATGTCACCAATCCTGTTTCCAGGTCTTGCAGCCGCTATACCGAGTGATAAACACTCTTTTGTAACTCTAAGCAATTTTTCAGCTGATGGCGAAACTTGCCCTACTGCATAAGTATAAGCATTATCACCATGATAGCCGTCAATAAATGCACCCACATCTATACTAACAATATCACCGCTTCTGATTATTTTTTTCTTACTTGGGATACCATGTATAACTTCATCATTCAATGATATACAAGCACTTCCCTTAAAGCCACCATAATTCAGAAATGATGGTTTTGCACCATGTGCGATGATATAGTCGTATATAAGTTTATCTAGCTCATAAGTTGACATACCTGCGTTAAGCTGTTCCCCTGCATATTGCAGAACCTGAGCAGATAGCTTGCAGGCTTTTGACATTTTCTCGATGTCATCGGGACTTTTAACAATAATCACAGTATTATACCCCTAAAGCTTTAAGAACTAACTGAGTTGTTTCGTCAACAGTACCTTCGCCACCGATTTCAACCAAAATACCTTTTTCTCTATAGAAATCTTTAAGAGGTTCTGTAAGTTCATGGTATGTTGTTAAACGGTCAAGAACTGTTTGTGGTTCATCATCTTTACGTATTGTAAGAGCACCGCCACATTTGTCGCAAACACCTTCAGTTGCACTTGGTTTATATTTTATATGATATGAAGCACCGCAAGCACAAACACGTCTGCCACTTACTCTTTCGATGATTGTTTCATCTTTAACTTCAATATCAAGAGCCATATCAATTTTGATACCCATTTCATCAATTGCTTTTGCTTGTGCAATTGTTCTTGGAACACCATCAAGGATAAAGCCATTTTTGCAGTCATCTTCACTAAGTCTTTCTTTTACAATACCTATGATAACCTCGTCTGGTACCAAAGCGCCAGCTTCAATAAAGCTTTTAGCTTTAAGTCCCATTTCTGTGCCGTCTTTCATAGCTTGACGAAGGATAGCACCTGTGGAGATTGTTGGTATAGAAAGTTTTTCGCAAATAATTTCTGCCTGTGTGCCTTTGCCTGCACCAGGAGCACCTAATAATATAATATTCATATTATTTTCTCCTATTATTTAAGGAAGCCCTTATGATGACGCATAACCATCTGAGATTCAAGCTGTTGAGCTGTATCAAGTGCAACACCAACAACAATCAAAAGTGATGTACCGCCCATCTGAATACCTGTGTTTGTAACATTACCAACAAGAATTGGCAAAATTGCAACAACACCAAGGAAAAGAGCACCTATAAATGTGATTTTGCTCAAAACTCTTGTAATAAAGTCTTGTGTGTTTTTACCTGGACGGAAGCCAGGAATTACACCATTATTTTTACGCAAGTTATTTGCAATTTCAACTGGATTATATTGGATTGATACATAGAAATAGTTAAATACTATTATCAACAACAAGTATACAACTGCATACAAGAAACTGTTGTAGTTAAATACACTAAGGAAGCTAATCCAAAATTGACTTTTAACTTCCATAAAGCTGCTGATTGTACCTGGGATGGAAACAAGAGCACTTGCAAAGATAATTGGCATAACACCGGACATATTAACTTTAATTGGCAAGTGTGTGTTTTGACCACCCATCATCTTGTTACCAACAACTCTTTTTGCGTACTGAACAGGAATTCTTCTTTCACCTTTGGAAAGAATAACTGCAAATGCAATAACTGCACAGCCAAACAAAATAAAGAGTGGAACAAGAATAAAGTTTTGTGTTTTTTGGCTTTGAATTGCATCTTTAATCATGTTAACAAATATTGTCACCATGCCTGAAGCACCTGATATGATACCAGCGAAAATCAACATTGAAATACCGTTACCGATACCTTTTTTGTCAACTTGTTCACCAAGCCACATAAGAAACATTGTGCCTGCAAGGAATGAAACAATGATTACGATTGCACTAAACCAGCCAGCAAGACCTTCTGTATAAAGAAGAGCGCCTTGTCTACGAAGCAAGAAGTAATAAGCAATTGACAATGCTGCACCAAAAGCTGTTGCAACATATCTTGTTATCTTGCCAATTTTTCTTCTTCCTTCTTCACCCTCTTTTGAGAGTTGTTCCAAATATGGAATAGCAACTGTCAAAAGAGTGATAATAATTGATGAGTTGATGTAAGGGGTTACGCCAAGTGCAAATATTGTTGCATTTGCGAATGCACCACCAGTAAGCATGTTAAGGAAACCAAGCATGTTTCCGTCACCTGCAGAGAGCATACTCTGCATTGCTTCTGGATTAACAAAAGGAACTGCAATTTTACATCCCAAACGGAATATAACAATGACCATAAAAGTATACATCATTTTTTTGCGAAGATCCTCAATTTTCCATGCATTTTTAAAAGTCTGTAACACTCTTATTTCACCTCAGCTTTCCCACCTGCTGCTTCGATTTTTTCTTTAGCAGTTGCAGTAAAAGCTTTGAGCTGAACAGTTAAAGGTTTTGTCAATTCACCATTGCCAAGAACTTTGATACCGTCGTTTGTCTTTTTAACAAGACCTGCAGCTACAACTGCTGCCTCGTCAACTACTGCATTTGCTTCAAATTTATTTTCTAAATCACTGATTTTGATTGTAGAATAAACTGTTGCAAAAATGTTGTTAAATCCAACTTTTGGAAGTCTTCTTTGAAGTGGTAATTGACCACCTTCAAAACCTGGTCTTGTAGCACCAGAACGTGCTTTTTGACCTTTGTGACCGTAACCAGCTGTTTTACCGTTACCGCTGCCGTGGCCACGACCTTTTCTTTTAGCAGCTTTTGTAGAACCCTGTGCAGGTTTTAATTCATGAAGCATCATAATTTGTGCACCTCCCTGTTATTACTTAGTAACCTCTACGAGGTGTGAGATTTTAGCAATCTTGCCCATTGTAGCAGCATTTTCTGGATGTACTTTTACATCGCCAATTTTCTTGAGACCAAGAGCTGCTGCACAATCTTTTTGATTTTGAAGGCAACCAACAAGGCTCTTTTTCAATGTAATTGTAACTGTTGTTGTTTTTGCTGCTTTTTTAGCAGGTGCTTTTTTTGTTGTAGCTTTTTTAGCAGTTGTACCATCTGCTTTTTTAGCTGTTACTTTTCTTGTTTTCTTAGCAGGAGCTTCTTCAACTGCCAATTCGTCTTTCATGATTTCTTCAGCCATTTTAAAGTACCTCCTAATTATTTAACTTCTACGCCACGAAGTTTTGCAACTTCTTCAGCTGTTCTGATTGATGAGAGACCTGCAACTGTTGCAGCAACAACGTTGCTTGGTGTTCTGGAACGCAAAGATTTTGTACGGATATCTTTGATACCAGCTGCTTCCAATACAGCACGAACAGCACCACCAGCGATAACACCAGTACCAGGTGCAGCTGGACGCATAAGGATTCTTGCTGCGCCGAAAGCACCAACTGTTTCGTGAGGAATTGTTGTACCTTTCATAGATACTCTCACAAGATTTTTCTTAGCATCTTCAACACCTTTGCGAATTGCTTCTGGCACTTCAGCTGCTTTACCTATACCGTAACCTACAATACCGTCACCGTTACCCACTACGATAAGAGCGGAGAACTTCATAACACGGCCACCTTTTACAGTTTTAGATACGCGATTAATTGAAACAACCTTTTCTTGAAGGTCTAATACGCTTGCGTCAATTCTTTCCATTGTAACCTCCTACAGCACTAAGCCGCCTTCACGGGCGCCTTCTGCTAAAGCTTTTACACGACCGTGATAGATGTAGCCGCCACGATCGAACACTACTGTTGTAATGCCTTTTGCGAGTGCAGCTTTTGCTACAGCATTACCTACTGCTTTAGCTGCTTCTATGTTACCGCCATAGCTTGTAAAATCTTTGTCCATTGTTGATGCACTTGCAAGTGTTGTACCTGTTGTGTCATCAATAATCTGAGCATAGATGTGCTTTGAGGAGCGGAAAACATTAAGACGTGGACGAGCAGTTGTACCGCTTATTTTAGCACGTACTCTTGCATGTCTTTTAAGTCTTGCTTCGTTACTATTTGGTTTCTTTACCATAATTTAGCTCACTCCTTTTAATTATTTACCTTTACCAGTTTTACCTTCTTTGCGGATTACGTATTCGCCAACATAACGGATACCTTTACCTTTGTAAGGTTCTGGTGGACGTTTTTCGCGAACTTCAGCAGCAAATTGGCCAACTTTTTGTTTGTCAATACCGATAATTCTGATTTTGTTTGGATCTGGAACTTCGATTTTGATATCGTCGTTTTCAGACATGATTACCTGGTGGGAGAAACCGAGGTTCATAACAAGGTCTTTACCCTGTTTTGCAACTCTGTAACCAACACCAAGAACTTCGAGCTCTTTGGTAAAGCCGTTATTAACACCTTCAATCATGTTTGCGATAAGTGTTCTTGTAAGACCGTGCAAAGATCTTGATTTTGCTTCATCGTCTGGACGGCTAACTACAACTGTGTCACCTTCAACAACAACTGACATCAAAGGATTAACAGTGGAATTGAGTGTGCCTTTAGGGCCAGCAACTGTAATATTGTTTCCATCAACTGTAACTGTTACACCTGCTGGAATAGCGATGGGTTTTCTTCCTATTCTCGACATAACTATTTACCCCCTACCATACAAAAGCGAGAACTTCGCCGCCCACATTTTCTTTGCGAGCTTTTTTGTCTGTCATAACGCCTTTTGGTGTAGAAACGATTGCTGTACCGATTCCTTTAAGCACCTTTGGCATATCTTCGCAGCTTGTGTAGATACGAAGACCTGGTTTAGAAATTCTGCGGAGACCTGTGATTACAGGCTGCATGTTATCTGTATATTTAAGTGTGATTGTGATAACACCTTGTTTGTTATCTTCTTTCACTGTGTAGCTTTTTACATAACCTTCATCAACAAGAATCTGAGCAATAGCTTTCTTCATGTTGGATGCAGGAATGTCCACTGTTGCGTGTTTTGCTTGGCTAGCATTTCTGATTCTAGTGAGCAAGTCTGCAATTGGATCAGTGATATTCATAATTCGTGCCTCCTTATTAGTTTAAGTTATTGTATTACCAACTAGCTTTTTTAACACCAGGGATTTGGCCTTTATAAGCCAATTCTCTGAAGCAGATACGGCAGATGCCGTATTTTCTCAAATAAGCATGTGGTCTGCCACAGATTTTACATCTGTTATAAGCTCTTGTTGAGTATTTAGGTTCACGTTGCTGTTTAACCTTCATAGATGTTTTTGCCATTCTTCAGTACCCCCTTAGTTAGCAAATGGAGCGCCAAGAGCTTTAAGCAAAGCTTTAGCTTCTTCATCTGTCTGAGCAGTTGTTACGAAAGCAATATCCATACCACGAACTGCATCGATTTTATCATATTCGATTTCTGGGAAGATCAACTGTTCTTTGATACCAAAGGAATAGTTGCCACGACCGTCGAATGAGTTGCCGTTGATACCGTGGAAGTCTCTAACACGTGGAAGAGCAACGCAGAAAAGTTTTTCAACAAATTCGTACATTCTTTCGCCACGGAGTGTAACTTTAACACCGATTGGCATACCTTCACGAAGTTTAAAGTTTGCAACTGATTTTTTAGCTTTACAAACTACTGGGTGTTGACCTGTGATTTTTTCAATATCACTTACAACGGATTCGATAACTTTAGAGTTATCTTTTGCTTCAGAACAACCAACGTTGATAACTACTTTATCAAGCTTTGGAATCTGCATAACACTTTTGTAGCCGAACTCTTTCATAAGAGCAGGAGCTACTTCATTAACGTATAATTCTTTAATATTAGACATACTAAGCTACCCCTTTCTTATTATAATTCAGCGCCACAGTGTGTGCAAACACGAACTTTTTTGTCGCCTTCAATTTTGTGTGCAACTCTTGTTGCTTTATTACATTTTGAGCAAACTGGCATAACTTTGCAAGCATAGATTGCTGCTTCTGCATCTACGATGCCGCCTGTTTCGCCTTGTCTTCTTGGTTTAACATGTTTTTTAACCATGTTCAAACCTTCAACAATAACTTTGCCTTCTTTTGGGCTTACTGCAATTACTTTGCCAGTTTCACCACGGTCTTTACCGCTGATAATTTTAACAGTATCACCGGTTTTAACATGAACTTTATTCATTTTAAACTCTCCTTAAAGTGATTCTGGTGCAAGGCTCAAGATTTTGAGGTAGCCTTTGTCACGAAGTTCGCGAGCAACAGGTCCAAAAATACGTGTGCCTCTTGGGTTTTTATCGTCTTTAATAATAACTGCTGCGTTTTCGTCAAAACGGATGTAAGAGCCATCTTCACGACGCAAGCCGCTCTTAGAGCGAACAATAACAGCTTTAACAACGTCGCCTTTTTTAACAACGCCGCCTGGTGTAGTCTTTTTAACAGAAGCTACAACTACATCGCCGATATTTGCATATCTTCTGCGTGTACCGCCTAAAACACGGATGCACATAAGTTCTTTTGCACCTGTGTTATCAGCAACCTTCAAATAGGTTTGCATCTGTACCATAGTACGGTTCCTCCTTCTTTAAGCTTATTTAGCTTTTTCTACTATCTTAACAAGTCTCCAATTTTTATCCTTGGACAATGGGCGTGTTTCCATAATTTCAACACGGTCACCGATGCCGCATTCGTTATTTTCATCGTGAGCTTTGAACTTCACAGTGTTTTTAACGATTTTTTTGTATAAAGGGTGTTTAACTTTATCTTCGATAGCAACAACAATTGTTTTGTCCATTTTGTTAGAAACAACTGTACCAACTCTTGTTTTTCTCAAATTGCGTTCCATGATTCAATTTCCTCCCTTTATTATTTGTCGAGACTGCTAAGAACTGTGTTAATTCTTGCGATGTCTCTTTTAACTGTCTGAATTCTCATTGGATTTTCAAGTTGATTGATAGCATGTTGAAAACGAAGGTTGAAAAGCTCTGCTTTCAATTCTTTCAATTTTGTTGTCAACTCTGCAGCTGACAAATTACGAAGTTCGCTTGTTTTCATACTATTCACCTACCTCATCCTTTTTAACAAATTTACATTTGATAGGCAATTTATGCATAGCAAGACGCATAGCTTCTCTTGCGAGTTCTTCAGATACGCCGCCGATTTCAAACATAACTCTGCCTGGTTTAACAACTGCAACCCAGTATTCTGGTGAACCTTTACCGGAACCCATTCGAGTTTCAGCTGGTTTTTCTGTAACTGGTTTGTCAGGGAAGATTTTTATCCAAACCTGACCGCCACGTTTGATGTAACGTGTCATTGCGATACGAGCTGCTTCAATTTGGTTAGATGTAATCCATGCTGGTTCCAAAGCAACCAAACCGAATTCGCCGTGGGAAACTTTATTACCACGAGTAGCTTTACCTGTCAAACGACCTCTGTGTACTCTGCGGTATTTAACTCTTTTTGGTAAAAGCATTATCTTTTGCCTCCTTCTTTACGAGGTTTAGCACCTTTAAGTACTTCACCTTTGTAAATCCAAACTTTAACACCAACTTTACCAAAAGTTGTGTCTGCTTCTGCAAAACCGTATTCGATATCTGCACGAAGTGTCTGAAGTGGAATTGTACCTTCGTTGTAGTGTTCTGTTCTTGCGATATCAGCACCGCCTAAACGACCAGATACGCTTGTTTTAATACCTTTAGCACCCATTCTCATAGCTCTTTGCATAGCTTGCTTCATAGCTCTTCTGAATGCTACACGTTTTTCAAGCTGAGCTGCAATGTTTTCAGCAACGAGCTGAGCATTTGCATCTGCTTGTTTGATTTCTGTGATGTTAACGATAACTTCTTCAACTGGTCTGTTAACCATTTTAGAAATTTGTGTTTTAAGTTTTTCAATTTCTGCACCTTGACGGCCGATAACCATACCAGGTTTTGCACAGAAAATGTTTACTCTTAATACTTTAGAATCTCTCTCAATCTCAATTTTAGAAATGCCTGCACTGTAAAGCTGAGCTTTGAGAACTTTTCTAATGTTGTAGTCTTCTACGAGTGTGTCGCCAAATTCTTTTTTGGAAACATACCAACGAGAATCCCAGTTTTTAATTACGCCTACACGAATACCGTGTGGATTAACTTTCTGTCCCATAGCTTCCTCCTTAACCTTCGATTTCTTTAAGAACTACTGTAACGTGAGAAGTTCTTTTGAGAATCTGATATGCTCTACCCTGTGCTCTTGGCATAACTCTTTTAAGAGTTGGACCAGGTGTAACAAAGCATTCTGCTACGTAGAGATTGTTTTTGTCCATATTGTTGTTATGTTCCGCATTTGCCATAGCTGATTTAACCAATTTGAGTAAAGGTTCGCAAGCAGCTTTTGGTGTGTGCTGCAAGATAGCAACAGCTTCGTTTGTTGGTTTGTTTCTTATCAAATCAAGAACGATCTGTACTTTTCTTGGTGAAATGCGGGCATTTCTAAGATAAGCCCTAGCTTCCATAATCGATTATCTCCTTTACTTATTTAGATGATTTAGAACCAGCGTGACCGCGGTATGTTCTTGTTGGTGCAAATTCACCAAGTTTATGACCAACCATGTCTTCTGTTACATAAACTGGTACATGTTTTCTGCCGTCATGCACTGCAAAAGTGTGACCTACAAAATCTGGGAAAATTGTAGATGAACGGCTCCAAGTCTTTAAGACTCTTTTTTCGCCAGCTTTGTTCATTTCTTTAACTCTTTTAAGAAGAACAGGCTGGATGTAAGGGCCTTTTTTAACGCTTCTACCCATATCTTAACTCCTTTACTAACCGTTGCGACGTCTAACAATAAATTTGTCGGATGCTTTGTGTTTGCTTCTTGTTTTGTAACCAAGTGCTGGTTTACCCCAAGGTGTAACTGGGCCTGGACGACCTACTGGAGATTTACCTTCACCACCACCGTGTGGGTGATCACAAGGGTTCATAACGCTACCACGAACTGTTGGTCTCCAACCCATGTGACGTTTTCTACCAGCTTTACCGATGTTTACATTAGCATGATCAAGGTTAGAAACCTGACCTACTGTTGCAAAGCAGTTAAGTGGAATATTTCTTGTTTCGCCTGATGGAAGACGTACGAGACCGTATTTGCCTTCTTTAGCGATAAGCTGTGCATAGTTACCAGCAGAACGTACAAGCTGACCACCTTTACCTGGGTAAAGTTCAATGTTGTGGATGATTGTACCAACTGGGATAGAAGAAATTGGCATTGCGTTACCTGGTTTAACGTCAGCGTTTTCGCTGCTAACCACTTTGTCGCCTACTTTCAAACCATCTGGAGCGATGATGTAAGATTTAACGCCATCTTCATATTGAATAAGTGCGATAAATGCACTTCTGTTTGGATCGTATTCAAGTGTAAGAACTTCAGCAACAACATCAAGTTTGTTTCTTTTGAAGTCAATAACACGATATTTTGTTCTGTTACCACCACCGTGGTGACGAACTGTGATACGGCCTGTATTGTTACGGCCTGCTGTATGTTTCAAAGGTTCCAAAAGGCTTCTTTCTGGTGCTACCTTTGAGAGAACCGAATAATCTGTAGTTGTCATATTACGACGGCTAGGAGTAGTCGGTTTAAACTTTTTAATAGCCATTAGGTTCACTCTCCTTATGAGTCTTTTTGCGAGAAACGGGCTTGCCGCCTCCCATACTTAAAAACGTCTTATTATTAAGACGGAAATTTATTAGTTCATGCCTTCAAAGAATTCAATACCTTTTGAATCTGCTGTCAATGTGATGATAGCTTTCTTTGAAGATGCTGTGTAACCACCAACTCTGCCTTGACGACGGAATTTGCCTTTTACAGAGATTGTGTTTACTTTGCTAACTTTAACGCCAAACAATTCTTCAACTGCTTTAGCAATTTCAATTTTGTTAGCATCTTTAGCAACTTGGAATGTGTATTTTCTGTCAGCTGCGCCTTTCATGCTTTCTTCTGTGATGATAGGCTTGATGATGATATCCTGAGCTAATTTCATTATGCGAATACCTCCTCAAGTTTCTTAGCAGCGTCAAGGCTTACTACCAAAGTTTTAGCATTGATTGTGTCGTAAGCGTTCATAGATGTTGCCACTGTTGTTTGTACACCAGGGATGTTGCCTGCTGACTTAACAACCTTTGTGTCTGCAACTGACTGTACGAGCAATGCTTTGCCAGAAACGTTGATGTTTTCAAGCATTTTTACAACTGCTTTTGTGCTGTATTCTGTTACAGCAAAATCATTTACAATTACCATGTTGCCGCTCTGTGCTTTTGCGCTGAGTGCGGAAACAATAGCAAGTCTTTTAACTTTTTTGTTAAGAGAGTAGCTGTAATCACGTGGTTTTGGACCAAGTGCTACGCCACCGTGTGTCCACTGTGGGGAACGGATAGAGCCCTGACGTGCACGACCTGTACCTTTTTGTCTCCAAGGTTTACGGCCACCACCTCTAACTTCAGCTCTTGTCAATGTTGACTGTGTGCCTTGTCTTTGGTTAGCAAGGAAGTTTACAACTGCCATGTGCATAACTTTTTCGTTAGGTGTTACTGCGAATACAGCGTCGGAGAGCTCAACAGTGTCAACTTTTTTACCGTTAATGTCTAAAACATCAAATTTTGCCATCTTGTTTTCCTCCCTTAAGCTTTAACGCTGTCTGTAAGAACGATGATACCGCCCTTAGCGCCTGGAATTGCGCCTTTAACAGCAATAAGATTATTTTCTGCATCAATCTTTACGATTGAGAGGTTCTGAACTGTAACTCTTTCAGCACCAAGGTGACCTGGAAGTCTTTTACCTTTGAATACTCTGGAAGGTGAAGAACAAGAACCGTTTGAACCAGCATGTCTTGCAACAGGGCCTGTACCGTGTGTTGCTTTCAATGAGTGGTTGTTCCAACGTTTAATTGTACCAGCATAACCTTTACCTTTGCTGATGCCACAAGCGTCAACCTTATCGCCTGCTGCAAAAGCGTCAGCTTTGATAATGTCGCCAACGTTGATTTCGTCAATGCTTTCAAAGCGGAATTCTCTCAAAGTTTTCTTTGGAGCAACGCCTGCTTTGTCAAAATGACCTTTAGCTGGTTTAGAAAGACGGCTGAGTTTAACTTCGCCAAAGCCAAGTTGAACTGCTTGATAGCCATCGTTTTCAACTGTTTTTTTCTGTACTACAACACATGGGCCTGCTTCGATGATTGTAACTGGAACTACCATGCCTTTTTCATCAAAGAGCTGTGTCATACCGATTTTTTTACCGATAATTCCTTTTTGCATTTTAATTCATTCTCCTGTTAGGTTATTGGTTGGCCACTGCCAACATGACTCCAACTTGATTCGGTTGAGAGGTTCTCCAATATTTAATGTATATATTAGAGATTAGAGTTTGATTTCAATTTCTACACCAGCTGGCAACTGCAAGCTTGTAAGAGCTTCAACAGTTTTGTTGCTTGGTTTCAAAATGTCAATAAGTCTTTTGTGTGTACGATATTCAAATTGTTCACGAGAGTCTTTGTATTTGTGTACAGCTCTGAGGATTGTAACAACTTCTTTATCTGTTGGAAGTGGAATAGGACCAGACACTCTAGAACCTGTTCTCTTTGCTGTTTCAACAATTTTTTCAGCTGCTGTGTCAATCAATTGATGATCGTAACTTTTAAGTCTTACTCTGATTTTTTCTTTGACTGCCATTTTAACGCCTCCTTAAATATTTTTGTTTTTTGCTTAGCGGCGGTAAACAATATATTGAACACCGTGCCGGGTGTTTCGCATCTTTTCATGATAAAAACCGGTAAACCGCCCAGCAGTTTTTCCCGGAAATAGCCCTATGGCTTTCTATCACAAAGTTAAAGGCCAGTGGACCAAAATTGGTCATACACCCTTTGCATTCAATATTTTGTCGCCCGGTTCAAAGATCGGACATACTCAACGGAAAAACCCACAATTCTTTGTGGCAACCTCCCGTATCAACGCTTTTCTTTGCAGTCGCCTAATTATGATACAATAAATCACAAAAAAATGCAAGTATTTTTTAATATTTTTTTTATTTTTTTAATATTTGTATAAATAACTATCAAATAAATATATTGCATATATTTTTTTGTATACTTTCACCAACAGTTTTTATATTATAAATATGTATTCATAATATTTATATTAAATAAGCATTATGAATACATATATAAAAATTATGTTTAAACTTATAATTTTTTTAGATTATTTATAATGTCCATATCGGGTGTTATAGCCGTACTTTCATAGGTATCATATATGACCATACCTGGTTTTAAATCGTTTGTTTTCTTTATATTCTTAACAAATGTATAATCTATTTCCACCTTTGAAGAATCTTTTAAACTAGAATGATATACTGCAAGCATAGCTGCTTCATTCTGAGTTTTCAGTGGAATATCTTTTCCTTCACTTATAACAACAACATGACTTCCTGGAGCTTTCTTTGTGTGAAACCACAAATCTTTACCACGAGCAGTTTTCATTGTAAGTTTATCATTTTGTAAATTATTTCTACCTACTAAAATCAAAAATCCGTCAGAAGATATATATTTTATGAAATCTTGTGGTTTTTGTTTTTTATCTCTCTGCTTATAGTATTTAATATATCCGGTAGAGTGAAGTTCACTTCTGATTGCCATAAGTTCACTTTCATTTTCAGCTTGTTGAACAGAATAAAAAATAGTTTTCAAATATTCAAGTTCTATTTCTCCTTGTTTTATCAGTTCAGTAAGCATTTTAACAGCTGTTTGTTTCTTTTTATATTCTTTATAATATTTTTGCGCATTTTGATTTCCGTTAAGCCTATTATCTAACGGAATTGTTATTTCTTCATTGGTATAATAGTTAAGAACTTTTACACTTTTCATACCTTTTTCAAGTTGCCAAAGATTAGCAGTTAATAGCTCACCATAAATTTTATATTTTTCACTATCCTGACTTTCCAACAATTCTTCTTGTCTTGCAACTTGTTTTCTCTGTGTTCTTTCTGTAAGTGTCTGTACCAATTTATGTAAATCTTTGCCTTTTTGTCTAAGTCTTTCTGCTTTATCTTTTTTAGCATAGTATTCATCAAGTAAAACATTTAAACTTTCATAAGTTTTAGTTTCAAGTTCTCCATATTGCAATAATGGCATAAAACTAAACTCACTTGGTTTTCCGTCAGCGTCAAATACTGTTGTATAAACAGGATGATTATAATATTCTAAAATTTGACCAACAACAGAAATAACTGTACATTTTTGCATCTCATCAAGATAATTAGCATATACTTCTTTATCTCCAACAGCCCTATATGCAATTTCTCTTGCAATTACAGGTCCAATACCTTGAGTATTTTTCATAAATGCAGTGTTTAATGGTGCATCAAAAGAAAACACTTTATCCAAAACTTGTTGAGATTCTGTTATAAGATTTGGGTTATCTCTATTTGGTGGCAATTTATAAGTTAATCCCGGTAAAAGTTGTCTTACACTTGATGCATCAGCATCTACTCTCTTCATTGCATCTATAATTTTTCCATTTTGATTTATAGCAACAATATTTGCATACCTACCCATAAGCTCAATAGCCAAATCCAAGCTTACCGTATCTCCCATTTCACTTGTGGCTGTAAATGATAGCATAATTATTCTCTCACCTTTTATGCTATTTGCAGCAACAAATTTTGCACCTTGAAAATATTTTCTCATAAGCATACAAAAAGATGGTGGAGTTTGTGGGTTTTCAAAACTTTCTTTTGTTAAACAAACTCTTGCAGAGCCACTTCTTGCAGATATAAGTAATTTTATATTTCCATCTCTTTTTCTAAGATGCATAACAATTTCGTCTTTTGATGGTTGATGAATTTTATCAACTCTCGCACCTTGAAGCTCAACATCAAGTTCTTTTGCCAAAAGTGATAATGTAATCGCGTCTAATGCCATTTATTCCTCCGTTACAAAACCAATACAAGTTTTGCAAATAATTTTAACTATAAATAATTTATAATTCCTTTTTCTATAAAAGAAATTACTTCAATATCTCTAAATTCATTTCTAATAATGTGAGCCAAAGTTTCAACTGATATTTTTTCACTTTCATCATGACCAACACAAATTGTGCTTATACCAGCCTCTTTTAATTCAAGCATATCGTGATAACCACTTTCACCGGTAATGACACAATCACAGTCAGAATATATAATCTCCTCAGCCATTCCTTTTCCACAACCTGCCACAACAAAAACTTTTAATATTTCTCTGTTACCTTTAACATATTGTACAGGAATTTCAACACTATTTTTTATATTTGTTAAAAACTTTTCAAAATTAAAAGTTTCATAAAGTTTAATTATAACTCCAATTTCTTTATATTCAACTTCACCATGTAATCCACAAAACTCTGAAAGTTTAAAACAAGTGCCATACCTATATTTATCAAAATTTGTATGTGCAGATATTACACTTATATTATTTTTAATTATTTTATGTAAAATACTGTTGCTATCCAAATTTTTAATAGCAGAAAAAATAACTGGATGATGAGAAATTATAATATTACATTTTTCTTGTATTGCTTTTTCAACAACAGATTTTGTAACATCAAGACAACAAATCACTTTGTCTCCTGAACATCCCGAATTTATAAGTAACCCACTATTATCCCATTTTTCCTGAGTTTCAAAAGGCATAATTTTATCTAAAGCTAAATACACTTCATTTGCTGTTATCATTATAATTTATCCTTTCAATAACATTTTATCTCCAATATATTAAACCACAAATTAAGTTTTTCATCAATATATGCGTCAAAATACACTTTAAAATTTGCTATATTTTAAAATTAGTATATAAAATTTCAGCTATTAAATCGTATAAACAAAAACAGGCTCCATAAAGAGCCTGTTTTAAATTTCAATATATTTAAAATATATTATCTACAGTTTGGAATATCAATTGCGTTAACTGGACATTCATTTGCACATTGCATACAACCAATACAGAGGTCATGATCAATTGAAGCAAGATTGTCTTTAACTGAAACTGCTTTTCCCTGTCCATCTTCTGTAGAAACTGGACATACTTTAACACATTTCATACAACCGATACAACCTACTGTACAAACTTTTCTTGTTTGAGCACCTTTATCTTTGTTGTTACAAAGAACAGATGGCTTAGTATCTTCAGGAATAAAATCAATGATAAATTTTGGACAAACTTTAGCGCAAGCGCCACAACCTGTACATTTTTCCTGAATAACTCTTGCAACACCATCAACAACTTGAATTGCATCAAATGCACAAACTTTTACACAGTCACCAAAACCAAGACATCCGTAAGAACAGTCATTTGGTCCACCAAACATTTTAGATGCAGCAGCACATGTAGAAATACCTTGATAATCGTATTTTTTACCTGTGTTACAAGAGTAACCTTGACATTTAACTACTGCTTTTTTACTAGCAGCAGCTGAAGCAGATACACCCATAACTTGACCTACTGCGTCAATAGCACCTTGACCACCAGGAACACATTTTGTAATTTCAGCACCTTTTTCAACAATAGCTTTTGCATAGTCAGAACAACCTGCAAAACCACAAGCACCACAGTTTGCACCTGGCAAGCAACCAGCAACCTGTCCAATTCTTTCATCTTCGTAAACGTACATTACTTTAGAAGCAACTACCAATACTACACTTGCAATAAGACCAATTACTGTAACAATAATAACAGTTGTCATAATATCCATAATTGCCCCTCCTTAAATTGCACCGAAAATGCTTTCGATAATGCCGCCAAAACCTGTAAAGGAAAGAGCAACAAAAGAAGCTGCTACCAATGTTATTGGCAAGCCTTCAAAGCATTTTGGTGGTTTTGCTTGTTCAACTCTACTTCTAACACCTGTAAAGATAACCATAGCCAAAAGGAAGCCGATACCTGCACCAAGTGAAGCAATTAAGCTTTCTGCATAGTTGTAACCAGATTCAACGTTGAGCAATGTTACACCCAAGATAGAACAGTTTGTTGTAATAAGTGGGAGGTAAACACCCAAAGATTTATGAAGAGCTGGGATGTATTTTTTAAGAATTGTTTCAACCAACTGTACCAAAGAAGCAATAATAAGTATAAATGTTATTGTATTAAGGTACTCAAGTTCATTAGGAACAAGAATGTAGTTGTAAATTGGCCATGTTACAGCTGTAGCCATAAGCATAACAAATGTAACAGCTGCGGACATACCAACAGAAGAGTCCAATTTTTTGGAAACGCCAAGGAATGGACAGATACCCAAGAATTTTACCAAAACATAGTTGTTAACCAACACCATGCTAAAGAATATAGCAGCTAATCTCATTGCCATTATGCGTTACCCCCTTCATTTTCTTCTTTTTTTGCAGATGCACAAGCCATTTTACATCCTATGCAACCTGCGCCACAAGAACCATCTTTTGGAGCTTTTGCGATTTCAAGCTTAACAGCCAAAGCCATAAACAAACCGAAAACGAAGAAACCACCAGCAGAAGATGTAAAGAAACTAATTGGTTCCCAAAGATTTTTAGTAATAACCATACCAAAAACTGTACCAGCACCAAGAAGTTCTCTAACAATACCCATAAGAGTAAGGGCAAGTGTAAAACCAAGACCCATACCAAGACCATCCAAAGCAGAGTCTAAAACTTTATTTTTAGATGCAAACATTTCTGCACGACCCAAAATAATACAGTTAACAACGATAAGTGGAAGGAAAACACCAAGTGCTTTATCCAAATCTGGCAAGTATGCTTTTACAAGCATCTGAACTACTGTAACAAAACCTGCAATAACTGTGATATAGGCTGGGATTCTAACTTTATCTGGAATAACTTTTCTAAGTGCAGAAATAGCAGTATTAGAGCAAATAAGAACGAATGTTGCAGCAAGACCCATACCAAGACCATTAAATGCCAAAGATGTAACTGCAAGAGTTGGACAAGTACCCAAAACAAGTTTGAGAACAGGGTTTTCTTTGATAAAGCCTTTGGTTACGAGAGAAAGCTTACTTTTTTTCTTTTCCATTATATAATTCCTCCTTAACCATTAATTGCTGCAAATGCAGCTGCTGCTTTACTTACAGCTTCTTTAGCGCCTTTTGAAGAATATGTTACACCTGCAATAATATCTGCAGCTTCACCATCTTTTTGACCAACAAATTTGTTGATATATTCTTCATCGGAAACTTTTGTACCAAGACCTTTTGTTTCACTAGTTTCAGAGTCAAACATTACACCTGTAATAACTCCACTTTCATCAAATGAAACATAAGCTTTAAGAGCAAGACCAGATGGATGTGCTTCACCGATAATACCATTACCGTCACCTTCTGTAACAATAACTGTACCTTTATCACTTGTATAAGCTTCAAGAACATCTTCGTGTGTTACATCCATAGCTGTCATATTACCAAAGTATTGAGCAACTTCATCTTCAAATGAAAGTTCTTCAACAACAATACCTTTTGCTTTTTCATTAAATGCTTTGTAAGCTGTGTTCAAAGCTTCAATAACAGCAGAAGAAGAAATTGTAGCACCAGAAATAGTATCTACGTTATCACCTTTTTTAAGTTCGCCGTTAATGCCAACAAACTGTTCAAGGAATGAAGGCATTGTTTTAACTCTATCACCAACACCTGGTGTTTCAGACAATTCAAGTATTTTTACAGAAACAATAGCGCCGTCATTGTCATAAGCAACCATAAGTTTAATAGGTCCGCCATAACCATTAGCCTGACAAGAAACTACATAACCAACGCCATTTTTAGCTTTATGCATTTCTGTTATACCTTCCATACTGATTTCAACTGGGTCAAAACCATCTGTTGCTTCTGGTAAAAGTTCTATTCTAGATGCGTCAGCTGCCAAAGCTGCATTTTTTGCAATAATTGGAGCTGTAATACCATTTGCTGCTGCCAAAGCTGCAGAAACAACAATACAAATTACTGTCAAAACTACAACTGGTTTAAGCATATCATTCCATACGGAGTTAGATTTTTTCATTATTTCTTACCTCCTTCTGGTTGTTTTTGTGCTTTAACAAAGCCTAAAGGTCTTTGTCTTGTAAGTTTATTGATATATGGAACAAGCAAGTTCATAATGATAATAGCATAAGAAACGCCTTCTGTCATTGTACCAAATACACGAATTACCATTGTAATAAGACCAAGGCAGAAACCAAATATGATTTTACCTTTAAGTGTGTATGGACTTGTTACATAGTCTGTTGCCATGAAGATTGCACCGAGGAGCAAACCACCACTAAGAATGTGGAAAAGTGGGTCCTGACCAAATGCCAAAGCAAAAACAGCAACTGTACCGATATAAGTAAGAGGAATTGCTGGACTGATAACTTTTTTAACTAAAAGGTATGCAAATCCGATAAGTAAAGCAACTGCACTTGTTTCACCAAGAACACCACCTGTTGTACCAAGGAACATATCCATATATGGATATGGTTTATTTGCAAAACTACCTGCAGCATTTGCAGCAAGTGGAGTTACAGAAGCGATTACATCGCTTGAAGATTTAGGGAAAACAAAGTTTGTCATTTGGCTTGCAAATGAAGTTGCAAGAATAATTCTTGCTGCGATAGCTGGGTTAACAAAGTTATAACCAATACCACCAAAAAGTTGTTTTGCAACAACGATTGCAAAGAATGAACCAACGATTGCCATCCAGAATGGCATTGTAGATGGCATATTAAATGCCAAGAGAATACCTGTAACAACAGCAGATAAATCACCAACTGTGCAAGGCAATTTCATAATTTTTTGATATAAAAATTCAAAACCAACACAAGCAGCAGCTGTAACAGCTGTAAGAATTACTGCTCTTGGTCCAAAAATGATGCCAGAAGCAATAATTGCTGGAATCATAGCAATAATTACGTCAAGCATAATAGAGCGGCTTGAATCTTTACTTGTAATATGAGGAGCGGATGATACTGTCAATTTCATATTATTTTGCCGCCTTTCTTAAAAAATCTTTTGCTTCTTTCATTGTCTGTGAAACTGGGCGTTTTGCTGGACATACAAATGAACAACAGCCACAATCCATACATAAGTTAGCTGACAAAGATTTTACTTCGTCTGCCTCTTTTGAAGCCAATGCCAAAGCAATTTCAACTGGAGCAAGTCCCATTGGACATGCGTCAATACATCTGCCACAGCGAATACATGGGTTAACTGCTGGCAATGTTGAAGCTTCTTTACCAAATGCAAGAATTGCATTATTTTGTTTGATTATTGGCATTTCGTCGCTGATAACAGCTGTACCCATCATTGGTCCACCAACTATAATTTTACTTGGTTCTGCTTTATATCCGCCACAAAATTCAATAACATCTTTAATTGTTGTACCGATAACAACTTCAACATTTTTAGGTTGGTTAACAGCATCACCATCAACAGTGATACGTTTTGTTGTCAAAGGCATACCTGTTTTGATATATCTTGCAACAAAACCAGTTGAAGCAACATTCATAACAATGCAGCCTACTGCACTTGGCAAAGCACCTTCTGGCACTTCTCTGCCTGTTGCAGATTCAATAATAACTTTTTCTGCACCTTGTGGATAAACGCTTGGCAATTCCAAAACTGTAAATCCTTCAAGACCTTTGCAGAGTTCTTTCATCTTAGCAATAGCAGCTGGTTTATTTTTTTCAATACCAATAACAACTTTTGCAATGTTAAGATATTTTTTAACAAGTTTTGCGCCTTCAACAACATCTTCGCCATTTTCCATAATTTCACGGAAATCAGCTGTTATGTAAGGTTCACATTCTGCTGCATTGATAATTAAAGTATCAATTTCTTTTAAGTTTTGTGGAGCAAGTTTAACGTTTGTTGGAAATCCTGCACCACCAAGACCAACAAGTCCTGAAGCTTTAACAGCTTCTACAAAGCTTGCGTAATCTGTAACCTCTGGAGCCTTAACACAGTCACAAACAGTCTGCTGACCATCTGTATCAATAACAACAGTCTGTGCTTTTTGTCCATTAGGGAATAATGTTTCTTCTACTGCAAAAACTGTACCTGATACTGAAGAATGAATACAAGCAGAAATGTTTCCATTTGCTTCACCCAGTATTGTGCCCACTTTAACTTCATCGCCTTTTTTAACAACAACTTTAGCAGGAGCGCCAATGTGTTGACTCATAGCAATGTGAACTCTAGCAGGAACTGGCATTTTTACAGTTTCAAAGTTCTCAGTGTTTTTGTTGTGTGGAACATGTGCGCCACTTGCACTGCGAACCAGTTTTTTAAATACTGCCACTATAGAATCCTCCATTCAATGACTTATTTTGTCTAAAGCCTACTTTATCGATTTTAAATTGTAACATTTTTGTTAATATATTTCAATAGATAATGTATAAATTTTACTTAAATTTTCAAATTTTCTATTGATTTTTCATTACATATGATGTAAACTTATCTTTTAAAGAGTTTGTCTTTTTTTTAACATATTTAAATCATGTTAAAAATTTGTAAAAAATACACTTGTTCTATGTGTTTTTCTGTTTTATATGATATAATATATTTAATAGAACATAAACGTTCATTTTAAATAAAATTTGAGGTATAAAATTGGAAAGAATAATATATTCATCACTCAATAATATCGAATGGGACGCCCAAAGCGCTTTTAAATTGACAAATTATTATACTAATAAAGAAGAATGTATGATATTCACCTATTTAAAACAATATGTTCACAATAACAATTTAAAAATTTGCACATATTGCTTTGAAAAAGACCCAAGCGGAAAACAAGATTTACAACTTTGTTTAAATCTTAATCCAGAAATCACCAAAAATTATATACACATAGAGTTTGGTATTGACGGGATAAATTCCATTTTCATCATAAACGATAATGGTGATAAAAAAGAAATCTGTGACTTTTGTGATAAAATACAATATCACTCATTTAAAGCAAATGACCAACAAGGATATTATTGGTGTGGTGAAATTACTGTTTCAAAAAATTTCATTAAAGAAATATTTGAAACAACAATTAAAGAAAAAAGCATAATTTCGTTAAATTTATACAAAGTATTCTCACAAATGTCTGATTATGCTTGTCTTTTTCCTGATGATAAAAATAACCTATTATCTAAAAAAGATTGTATGAAAGAATTTGTGATATTAAATTATTAATCTTAAAAATGTGGAGGTTGTTATGAAATTCTTTAAATTTATTGCAAAATTGGCAGTAGTTTTTTTAATTATTGGAACAATTGTTAATCTTTACAAAAGAAAAACAAAGTCTGAATATATCACTTTTGAAGATGGTAATGACCTTGACCTTTACTAATTTTTATAAACTAGATATATTCGGAGGTTCTAATGTCTATACGAAGATTTGAAAGCAACGGAAGATACTCAAATGTCGTTGAACATAATGGTGTTTTATACCTTACCGGTCAGTTATGTTCAAATCCTGCTGGAGATATAAAACAACAAACTAAAGAAGTTTTAGAAAAAATTGATACAATACTTGAACGATACGCAAGTGATAAACACCATATACTTTCTGCTTCTATTTTTTTAAAAGATATGAGTATGTTCAGAGAAATGAATTCTGTTTGGGACTCTTGGGTTAGCCAGGATAATGAACCTGCACGTCTTTGTGTGGAAGCTGCATTGGCATCCCCTGCTTTTCTTGTAGAAATCAGTGTTACTGCTGCCGTTATACATTAATACATAATAAAGGTTATATGTTTAAAACAAACATATAACCTTTTATTTTTATTGTTTAAAATTAATTTTTTGTATAATGCCCACTATCTGCCCTGATATAGTAACAGTTATAAGAGAATAAATTATCTTATTCAATGGAATATAACTTAAAGACAAACCAAGTACCACTATGTCACAAAGCATGTACGCCCATTGAATATCAATATTAATTACTTTTGAAATGCTCATAGCCAAAGCATCATCTCCACCAGGTGCACCACCGATTTTAACACACAACCCAGCACTTATACCCACAAATAAAGCACCAATAATTGCTGCAACAAATGGCATTTTAGCCAGTTGTGGAAATAATGGGTCAAACATTTCAAATACTCTATATGATATAGAAAAACCAGCTGAAGCTATAAATGAATAAAATATAAATTTTTTACCTAACAACTTCCAGCCAAGTATATAGCATATAGTATTTAAAATAAATCCGGATGTTGCAGGCGATATTTTAAACCAATACTCCAAAAATAAAGTTAACCCCAGCACACCGCCTTCTGTAACACCGGAAATTGAATGCACATTATATAACCCAAAAGCAAGCATAGAACTACTTAATACAGCTATTATACAGTAGCTTGCCTTTATTCCTTTCGGGATAAAATATGATAACAAATTTTTATTTTTAATAGCTTCTATTTTACTATGTTCAGACATTTTTAATAAGTCCTCTCTTTAACTTTTTTGTTCTATTTATGAATTTTTCAAATTTGTGTAATAAAAGCTCCAAAATTTAATATCAATACCAATTTTATAAATAAAATTCAAGTAATATTAAATACAGTCTACGTTAAATTATAGATATTGATTATATTTTGTAAAGTTTATAATATAAACAAAAAAACCACCGATAATTCGGTGGTTTTAGTGGTCGGGATGACAGGATTCGAACCTGCGGCATCCTGGTCCCAAACCAGGCGCTCTACCAAACTGAGCCACATCCCGTTGTTGACTTCCTCAGCAACGAAGACTATTATATAGCATAAACTATCATTTGTCAACACTTTTTTAAATATTTTTTTAAAAAATTTGTAAATATAATTTTATTAACTTTTAAATTATATTAAGTATATTTAATAATGTAAATTGGCTTATATTTTGCTTTTCAAAAGTTAAAAGCCATTCTTTATTCCCTGCTCCTCCAGCTGAATAACTTCCTAAACTTTTATTTTTAGGCAAAATTCTGTGGCATGGCAAAACTATAACAAAAGGATTTCTTCTCATAATACTTCCAACTGCTCTATAAGCCTTGCTATTTCCAGACAATTTTGCTAATTCTCCATATGTTGTTGTTGAGCCATAAGAAACTTTAGAAAGATTATAAAGCACTGTTTTAGTAAATTCCGTTCCTTTTATATCCAAAGGCAAAACAAAATCTGTTCTTTTTCCATCAAAATATTCAGTAATCTGTTTTATTGCCATATCTAAAATAGGTGTAGTTTTTTGTTCTTTAAAATCAAATTTCTCAACATATTTTATTTCTGTAATCATTTCATTTTCTTCGGTAATTCTTAAAAAACCGATAGGAGTTTTCATAACAAAACTGTTCAAATCATTACCTCTTATACAAATACTGTATACTTATAACAAAAGACCTTCGGAAAGTTAAAACCGAAAGTCTTTATATTTATTATTGAAATGAAGCCATATTTTGTGCAACTTCAATTGCCCTTCTTATTTGAGGGTCAGTTTCAATTGTCAAATCGTAGAAATTAAGTTCTTGGTCTAATGATAAAGTTTTTTCATAGTCAGGTAATAAACCAACGCCATGATAGTCAGGTGTAGAAACCGGTACAAGTCTTGCTGTTGTAATTTCAACACCAGAGCCATCAGACAATCTATAAAGTGTCTGTATAGTGCATTTTCCCATTGTTTTTGTACCAACAAGTTTTGCACCAGAAATATCTTTAAGAATAACAGCAAACATTTCAGCAGCATAGCCTGTCGTATCATTTACAATAATTGAAACAGGTTGAGAAACACTTTCTTTATCTGATGTGTAAAGAACTTTTTTAGAATCATCAATATATTGTGCAAACATTGTTGTGCCTTCTTTTGCAAAAATATCTGCAACTTCTGATGCATACTGAAATTCTTTACTTTGGTTGAAACGCAAATCTATTACAAAACTTGTAGCACCTTGTGAAATAAGGTTTTTAACTGCATAATCAACTTCACCTGCTGTTTTATCAGCAAAAGTTGATATTTTAATATAACCAACTGTACCTTCTATTGTATATGAAATAGTAGGCAAATCATAAATGGAGAATGTCAACTGTGCAGATTTTTCTTCACCATCACGCAAATAGTTGATTTTTATTCCAACACCTTCTGAGCCTTTAAGCATCTCAGAAATCTTTTCTGTATTAAATGAAACAACAGGAGTATCATTTATATGCGTAATCATATCTCCTTTAACTATTTCAGCAATATTTGCAGGAGAACCGTCATCAACTTTTACAATTTTAAAATATCCACTAACATCTTTTTGGACTTCTAGTCCTATGCCTATAAGTTTACCTTTAGAAAGATTTTGCAAAGCTGTAACTTCACTTGCTCTGTAATATCTTGCCTCTGAATCTCCAAGAGCATTAACATATCCAGATGATAAACCATCTAAAACAGTTCTATCATCAATTGTTGTGTAATAGTGTTGTCTTACAACTTGGTCAACTTCAGCAAGCTTTGAATACATAGTTTCTTTCTCATTAACATTAGAAACTTTTTTTTCAAAAAGGCGTGCTGATAATATCATCGTAAGACAAAAGGTAACAGTTATAGCAATAAATATAAAACTAAGCGCTGTACCAAATGTAATTTTCTTTCTCATAAATATCCCTTACTTTAATGATTTTTGATATATGGGTATGGGTCAACTGTTGAATTATTCTGTCTTATTTCAAAATGCAAATGGTTACCAGTTGACATACCTGTAGTACCAACATATGCGATAACTTGTCCTTGTGCAACATAATCTCCTTCTTTAACTGCAAGGCTGGAGCAGTGCGCATATAAAGTTTTTTTATTGCCACCATGGTCAACTATAACACGATTTCCATAACCTGTGGAGCCATATTTTGCTACTGTAACAATACCGCTGTTAGACGCAAGAATTGGTGTTCCACCTGGTGCAGGAATATCAATACCAGTATGAAATTCTCTGTAACCAAATATTGTTCTATATCCATAAGGAGATGAAACACGTCTATTATTAGGAAGTGGCCAAATAAATTCACCACCAACAAATTCTCCCATACCACCATTTTGCTGGAATTCTTTTTCAAGCTCTGCAGCTGCTGCATCTCTGGCTGCTTTTGCATCTGCATAGGCAGACTTAGCTGCTTCTTCTTGTGCTGCAGAGTCTGATAATTCACCATTTACTTTTTTCAAAAGGTTAGCAAGTTCATTCTGCTTTAATTCCTGTTTTGCTTTTTTACTTTCAAGATCGCTAAGTTCTTGTTTAATTTCTGCTTCAACTTTCTCTATTGCTTTTTTTTCTTCATCAAGTTTCTGAAGTAAAGCAGTATCAGCTTTTGAAATATTTTGTAAAGTGTTTACAGATGTCAACATTTCGGAAAAAGTGTTTACAGCAAGCGCTGTTGCCATTACACTTCCGTTTCTGCGTATGTACATAGCTTTTAATTTACTTTTAAAAAGCTCGTCTGTTTCCTGTATATCCACTTTTTTTTCTTCAAGCTCAACTTGTTTTTGTTTAAGTTTTTCAGATGTAACTGATATGTCCTGATTTAAAGAAGAAAGTTGATTTTTAACAAGCCCTATTTGAGTTTGAGTATTTTTCTTTTCTTCTTTTTGTTTTTTAATGCTATTCTTTATTGAATCAAGTTCTTTTTCTATTCTGTCAAGTTCAGCTTGAGCTTTGTTATAATCTTCCTGTGCAGTTGCAAAAACTGTAATTGGCAAAGCCACTGAAACAAGCATAATAGCTGTCAATAAAATAGACTTCATAGTCGTATTATTTCTTTTTTTCATACAAAATCACCATTATAACAATTAAACTTTTAAATGTCTTCTCATTGAAATTGCACTGCCAACTGTTCCAATAAACCAACCAAAACCAAGAAAAACAGCCAACATATAAGGCCATATAACTTGATATGGTATAAGTGCATCAGACACTGTAGCAATCCAGCCAGTTGCTGATGTTTCGATATATTGAATTAGATAATAATATCCACCACTTAATATTAAAAATGTTGTAAGTGCCGCAATTGTTCCTATAATAACACCTTCAACTATAAAAGGAAGACGTATAAAACCATTTGTTGCTCCAACAAATTTCATAATATTAATTTCTTTTCTTCTTGCAAAAACAGTAAGTCTTATTGTATTTGCGATAACAACAATACTTACAAATACAAGTATCGCCAAAATGCTTATGCCACCATAATATGTAGCATTCTTAATTGTAATAAGAACACCAACAAGTTCTGTTGGAGTGCTTATAAGCTCAACACCTTCTAATGCTGCAAGTTGGTCTGATGTAGATTGAATTAAATTCAAATCTTTAACTTTGCAACGGAATGATGCCGGTAATGGATTATTTTCACCTCTGTATGATTCAAGCAAGTCACCGTATTCACCAAGATAACCCATTTGTTCATTCAAAGCGTCTTCTTTTGAGATATAATCGTAAGATGCTATATTATTATTGCTTTTTATAAAATTTGCAACACCGTCAACTTGTTCTTGAGATGCATCATCATATAAGAAAACAACAACTTCATTTTGGTCTCCCAAAAACTTTGCAAAACTGTTTATATTTAATGCAAGAAGCCCACAAACTCCAACAATAATAAGACAAGATAATACAACACCAATTGAAGCAATGCTCATAACTCTATTTTCTTTAAAGTTTGAACCACCTTGTTTAACAAGATATGTAAAATTAGACAACTTCATTAAAATCTCACCGCCTTTGCCATGGCAGTATCAAGAACAATAGTACCATCTTTTATTTCAATTATTCTCTTTGCATAAGTATGAGCAAGTTCGTGTTCATGTGTAACAACAACAACTGTTGTGCCAACAGAATTTATTGCTTTTAAAAGTTCCATAATTTCAATTGAAAGCTCTGGGTCAATATTACCGGTAGGTTCATCGGCAATAACAAGTTCCGGGCTGTGCACAAGTGCTCTTGCAAGAGCAACACGCTGTTGTTCTCCCCCAGAAAGCTGTGTTGGAAATTTCTTTGCCTTATCTGTAAGTCCAACCAAATTAAGTATGTATGGAACTCTTTTTTTAATATCTTTTTCCCCGATATTTGTAACACGCATTGCAAAAGCAATATTTTCATATACAGTCATTGTAGGAATAAGCCTAAAGTCTTGGAAAACAACACCAAGAGTGCGTCTCATATATGGAATATCTCTTTGTTTAATCTTTGAGAGATTATAACCATTAACTATAACTTCTCCCTTATCAGCTGCTTCTTCACGAAGCATGAGTTTTAAAAAAGTACTTTTTCCTGCACCAGAAGGGCCCAATACAAAAACAAACTCGCCTTTATCTATATGCAATGATATACCTTTTAGAGCTGTTATATCCGGTTTATATGTTTTTGTGACATTTTTAAAATCAATCATTTATAATTATCCTCTTACTATACACAACACAAAATCGCCCTTAAAAATCTTTTGAAAGAATATTAAGAGCGATTTTTAGCTTAAAATCTATCTTGACTTGATTGAAGATATTTTTTAACCATTAATGCAACTTTAAATACAATTGCATCATCAAACTCTCTCAAATCTAACCCTGTTATTTTTCTTATTTTTTCAAGACGATAAACAAGGGTATTTCTGTGTACAAACAATCCTCTGGAAGTTTCACTTACATTTAGGTTGTTTTCAAAAAAGCTTTGAATTGTAAATAAAGTTTCTTGGTCAAGACTTTCTATTGAACCCTGTTTAAAAACTTCTTTAAGAAACATTTCACACAGAGTTGTCGGTAATTGATAAATAAGTCTTGCGATACCAAGATGGTCATAACTAACAATACTTTTTTCTGTATCAAATACTTTTCCAACTTCAAGAGCAATCTGAGCTTCTTTAAAGCTATTTGCAAGATCTTTAATATTTATGATTGGTGTTCCTATACCAACTGTTGATTTAATATAATATTCAACATTAAGAGTATCAACAATTGAAGCAGCAAGTTTTTCAATATCTTTTGATTCAATACCTTTTTTAAGTTCTTTTATGAGAACTGTGTCTGTTTCACTTGTATTAAATACAAAATCTTTTTGCTTATCTGGGAACAAGTTTTGTATAACATCAAAAGTTGACATATCTTTTTGTTGATTTACTCTTATTATCAGCACAACTCTTGGCACATCAGTCACAAAGTGCATTTCTCTTGCCTTGGCATAAATATCCCCAGGCATGATGTTATCCATAACAACATTTTTTATAAAATTAAGTCTGTCAAATTTTTCATCATGGAACTGTTTTAAACTCTGCATAGAAATGCTGAGCATAGCAGCAAATTTCTCTGCTAAATCATCTGTGCCTTCCACAAAAACATAAAAATCATTGCGTTTATTGTTTGAAAATCCTTTAAAAGTGTAACCACTACGAACAAAGCTTTGGCTGTTAGCCATTCTCTCTGCTTGTACACCATCTTTTATACTGTCAATTTGGCCAAGGTCACTGCAAGCGATTATAACGCCCATTTCGTCAGTTACACCAACAACTCGACCTATTACATCTTTCATTTGGTATATAACGCTCTGAAACATCCTGTTAGACATAATTAACTCCTATATAAATTTCATTAAATTTTACTGTAATTTATTGTAATTTTACACAATACTTCAAACTAAATCATTTATATTTTACACAATATTTTCATATAATGCAACATATTTTTACAAAAAAATATCCCTTTTATGTGCAAAATGCAAAATGTCTATCAAAATGTCTTTTATAGTATAGACTAATGATGTGACAATTATTTTAACATAGTGTAAATTAAATATTTATATCTGAATAAATTTTCATTACTTCTTCTTGAGATAATTCTTTAAAATTTCCAGCTTTCAAACTTTCATCAAGTTCAAGTCCACCTATTTTTGTTCTATGAAGTTCATTAACTCCAATATCAAAAACACCAAACATTCTTTTTATTTGATGATATACACCTTGTCTAAGTATAACTTTAACAATATATTTATCTTTTGTAGAAATAAGTGTTGCTGATTTCAATAATGTTCCATCAGCCAAAGTTACTCCGCTGTTAAAGCTTTGTATAATTTCTTCATTTATTTCTTTATCCAAAGTTACAATATATTCTTTTGAAACATGTTTTTTGGGTGCAAGTATATCGTGTGCAAATTCTCCGTCATCAGTAATAAGAACAAAACCGGTACTTGTCTTATCAAGTCTTCCTGCTGGAAAAAGATTTCTTTTAGGATAGTCATTTTTTACCAAATCAACAACAGTAACATCATTTTTGTCATCTGTTGCGCTTACAATTCCTTTGGGCTTATTAAGCATTATATATACAAATTTCTTGTATTCAAGCTTTTTTCCATTAATTACAATGACATTTTTTTCATTTACTTTCACATCGCCTTTTTTAACAACAGCATTATCAACCATAACCACACCTTTTGATAAAAGCTTTTTTGTATCTTGACGTGATATTCCTTCTGCATCAGAAATATATTTATCCAATCTTATTAACATAAAACACCCTTTGAAAATACATACTTTACAAAATATTATACAATAATATTGTCGTGTTTTAAAGCATATATGTTTCAAAGGGTTAAATTTTTACAATTTAGTTGGTATTTTCTTTAGCATTTTCCTTGTTTTCAGCTTTTTGTGCTGTCATAGGTTTAGCAATACCGTCTGGCTGTTCTAAAATATACGCACCAATAAGCTTTTCTTTTTTCAATAACAAAACAGCATTTGCTTTTACATCACTGCCGTTATAATCTATTATTTCAAAGGTCCATTTACTTACTTTATCACCTTTGTATTTTTCCAAGCTCATACCATCTGTTTGTTTTATTTTTTCATTAAATCCCTCAAAGTTTTCATCAAACTTTTTAGGAATTACAACCTCTGTAACCTGTGCAGTTTGAATATCAGCACTATGACCTTTTTCTGCTATGTATTCAATCATTTGTTGTGTTGTTGACAGTTTAGTTTTCTTTGAACTTGAGAATGTAGCCTCATCTTTTGTTATAAAATTTTTCACCCCAAGTACCACTGCACCGGCAGCAACAACACAAGCTGCAATTGCAACTATTTGAGTAAGTTTTTTCTTATTTATTGTTATCACAAACATATTAAAATCCCCCTTAATATCTACTGCTTTATATTTATGATACAAAAACATAATATATACATATTTTTAAATATATGTTACAATTATCTGACTACAAAGGAGGTTTTTGTATGGTTATATGTTTTGATGTAGGAAATACAGATATAGTTGCTGGTATTTTTGAAAATGATAAAATTATAAAATATATGCGTTTTAGATATGTTAAAGGTCTTTCAGAGTTTGAATATCTTCCGTTTTTACAAGAAAAAATGAATGTTAATAATGTTGATATAAGCAAGATAACCGGCTGTGTTCTTTGTTGTGTTGCAAAAAATACAGCAGATAGTCTTGCACTTGCAATAGAAACTTTGTTTGCCGTACCACCTGTTATATTTAAAAATGATAAAACCTGCTGTCTTGATATAAAAGGCAAAGACCCAAATGAAGTTGGCACTGATATTGTTGCAGCATGTATGGCTGCAAAAGAAAATCATACTATGCCTTGCATTGTTATCGACATGGGTACTGCAACAACCGTCACTGCTATGGATAAAAATTCCGCTATAATCGGCGTTTCTATTATTCCTGGTGTTTTCACTTCTATGTGGGCATTGCGTGATAGAACCGGACTTGTTGTTGATGAGACATTATCTCGTCCCTCAAAAGCAATAGGAACAGATACTCCAGAAAGTCTTGCAAGTGGCATAGTTCTTGGAAGTGCTTTTTGTATAGATGGTATGATTGAAGCTTTTGAAAAAGAAATAGGTTCAAAATGCAGTGTTGTTGCAACAGGAGGAGCAAGCCAGTTTATAATAGGAAGCTGTAAAAGAGAAATTACTCTTAATAATAATTTGTTACTTGAAGGCTTGTACTGTTACTATAAAAACAGTATAATTAAATAAACTTAAATTAAAGGAGATATATATAATGGTAGTTATTACAATGGATAACGGCAAAAAAATAGAAATCGAACTTTATCCAGAAATTGCACCAATTTCTTGTGAAAACTTTGAAAAACTTGTTAAAGAAGGTTTTTACAATGGACTTACTTTCCACAGAGTTATAAAAGGATTTATGATACAAGGTGGTTGTCCTGAAGGAAATGGTATGGGTGGCCCTGGTTATTCAATCAAAGGTGAATTTGCTGCTAACGGCATAAAAAATGACCTAAAGCACACACGTGGCGTTCTCTCAATGGCAAGGTCATCAAATCCAAACAGTGCAGGAAGCCAGTTCTTTATCATGCACCAAGATGCACCACATCTTGACGGTCAATATGCTGCTTTTGGTAAAGTTGTAAACGGCATGGATGTTGTTGACGAAATTGCAAATGTAAAAACAGGTTGGGCAGATAAACCTGCACATCCAGTTGTTATGGAAAAAGTTGAAATTATATAATTATATATTTATAAAAGACACTCTAATTTTAAGAGTGTCTTTTTCAACATAAAACACTATAATTGTTTAAAACAACTCAAAAAACTATATATTTGTAAAACATTTTGTAATATATTGTTATTTTTTAACAGTATGTTATCAAAAAATCATATGTACAAATTACTTTAAATACTTTTATACCAAAAATGTACATGATTACACAAATTTTTTCTATTGTTTTAATCATACTAAAAGTTTAAAATAAAATTATACTTATATAGTAATAAATATATTTAATGATTTTAATTATAAAGGAGAATTACCAAATGATTATTAAAAATGGTAACTTGTTTACAGAACAAGCACAATTTGTAAAACAAGATATTTCTTTTGATGGTGCAACAATCAGCCAAATTGGCGAAAATCTTTCTGGTGAAGAAGTTTTTGACGCAACAGATTGCTATGTTATCCCTGGTTTTGTTGATGTACATATCCACGGTGCAGCAGGCAGCGACTTCTGTGATAATTCTGAAAATGATATTACAGCTATTGCAAAATATCTTGCAAGCCAAGGTGTTACAAGCTTTTTGGGCACAACAATGGCTTTTGATGAACCTATCCTCACAGATATTTTTGAAACAGCAAAACCTTTGTTCAATAAATCAATTGATGGGCAAGCAACTTTGCGTGGTGTAAATATGGAAGGTCCTTTCTTCCACAAAGCAAAAAAAGGTGCACAGGCTGAAAAATATATTATTGACCCAGAATACGATATGTTCCAAAGACTTTATGAAGTATCCGGCAAAAATATCAGAATTCTTGATATTGCTCCAGAACTTCCTGGTGCTTTAGAATTTATTGAAAAAGCAAGCAAAGTATGTCGTGTAAGTATTGCTCACACAACAGCAAACTTTGACCAAGCAATAGCTGGATTTGAACACGGTGCAGACCATGTTACACACCTTTTCAACGCTATGCCTCCACTTAACCACAGAGACCCAGGTGTTGTTGGTGCAGCAGCAGATAAAGCAAGTTATGTTGAACTTATCAGTGACGGTGTTCATCTTCACCCAGCAGTAGTACGCACAATATTTAACCTCTTCGGTGAAGACAGAGTTTGTCTTATCAGTGACTCTATGCGTGCTTGTGGTATGCCAAACGGTGAATACAGCCTCGGTGGTCAAAAAGTATTTGTAAACAACGGTAAAGCTACATTGGAAGATGGCACAATTGCAGGCAGTGCAACAAATATTGCAGATTGTATGCGTCGTGCAGTAAGCTTTGGTGTTAAACTTGAAACAGCTCTTAAAGCTGCAACAATTAACCCAGCAAAATCTGCTGATTTGTTTGATAAAGTTGGTAGCCTTACAGTTGGTAAACAAGCAGATATAGTTGTTTTGGATAAAGACCTCAACCTTAAACTTGTTGTTTTGGCTGGTAAAGTACAGAAATAATTTATTTTGAAAGGATATACATATAATGAGAGTTATTGTTACAAAAAACTATGAAGATTTAGGTCGTGTTGCTGCAAATATCATCGCATCACAGGTTACACTTAAACCAGAAAGCGTTCTTGGTCTTGCAACTGGTTCTTCACCAATCAGCACATACAAAGAACTTATCAAAAAATATGAAAACGGAGATTTGAGCTTTGCAAAATGTCATGCTGCAAATCTTGACGAATATGTTGGTCTTACAAAAGATAACGACCAAAGCTACGCATACTTTATGTACAACAATCTTTTCAAATTTGTTGACATTGATATGGCAAATACAAACATTCCAGATGGTACAGAAAAAGATGCTGCAAAAGAATGTGCACGCTATGACGCAGTTATCAAATCTCTTGGTGGTGTAGACCTTCAACTCCTTGGTATCGGTCACAACGGTCACGTTGGTTTCAACGAACCAGCTGATTGCTTTGCAAAAGGTACAAATATAATCAACCTTACACAAAGCACAATTGATGCAAACACACGTTTCTTTGAAAAGAAAGAAGATGTTCCAACACAAGCATACACAATGGGTATCAAAACAATCATGAGCGCTAAAAAAATTCTCTTGGTTGCAAGTGGTAAAGATAAAGCAGAAATCATCTACAAAATGGTTGCTGGCGATATTACTCCACAAGTTCCAGCTTCTGTTCTCCAACTCCACAACGATGTTATAGTAGTTGTTGATGAAGCTGCTGGTAGTTTGTTGGCAGAAAAAGCACCAGAATATATTGAAAAATAATTCTGTAAATTAATATTTATAAAAACGGACAATAAATAATTTATTGTCCGTTTTTTATTTTTATATATAATTTTATTTTGCTGTATAAAATATATATTTTCAAAAATCTATATTTTAATTATTAAAAATCTTACTATCTCTTATTAACTTGATTTTTGCATATATATGATGTAGAATTATATAGACTAAACTCTATACTAAATATTTTGTATTAAATTTAAATTGTTATATTTAATTGTCATATTTATATTAAAATATCTCTTTAATTTTATTTTTCAACTATATAACTCACATTAGTTAAACGGATATAATAAGCAATTTCTAAGAGTTTGTTGTAACATCCACTTTCTGTATAAAAGATATTGACATTGAGTTAGTTTACAACTTAATATTATTATAAATTTTGGAAATGCCCCCTTAGTTAAATGGATATAATAAACCCCTCCTAAGCGGCAGTCTGTTCGAGTCCTGCGAAGCCTTAAAATTGAATAATTCTTGTATACGCCCCCGTAGCTCAGTTGGATAGAGCGGTCGCCTCCTAAGCGACAGG
>JAHHUD010000060.1 GCA_020024185.1 Oscillospiraceae bacterium
ATTGTTAAAATAATAAAAATTATTGTAACAATTGGAGAACACCTTGAGGAGCTTGATTAGCTTGAGCCAACATAGCTTGAGCAGATTGCAACAAGATGTTATTTTTTGTGTAAGATGTCATTTCGTCAGCAATGTCTGTGTCACGGATGGAAGCTTCAGCATCTTGGATGTTTTCTTTCATTGTACCAAGGTTGTTTTGTGTGTGTTCAAGACGGTTTTGGATAGCACCCAAAGTACCACGGTTTGAAGAAACTGCGTTGATAGCAGATTTAACACTTGTGATTGCAGCTTGAGCACCTTTCAAAGAAGAAATATCAAGTTTGTCAATACCAAGAGCAGCTGTGTGCATATCTCTGATACTTACTCTCATTTGGTTGTAATTGTCTGCTGTTTCACCAATTTGGAGTGTCATGGATTCTGCACCTGCTATAAGAAGATCGGTACCAGCACCAGGGTCAGCAGCTGTAGTGCCTGTTGTTGTTATAGCTGTATCAATACCCATACCAGAAACTGTTACAGATTTGAGAGCAGTTTTAATGGCATCTTCACTTGCTTTGTCAGCAGCATTAACCGTTGCATTACTTATAAGTTCCGCAATTTTTTCTGCTGTCATTTTATCTGTTGTATTTCCTATTGAAACAGTTATATCAGTACCACCAGCAGCAATTGATGCTGATGAATCTGCATTACCAGATTTTGCAAACTTTAGAGTGAATTTTTTTGTTGCGCCTGTTGAATCTGTATAGCTGTCAAGAGTTACATTTACATCAATAGTACCATCAGTACCAGATGATTTATAGTTTCTTGACATACCACCATACAACTCACCGTTTAAGAGCTTCTGACCGTTAAAGTTAGAAGCGTCAGCGATACGGTCGATTTCTGTTTTAAGTGCATCAACTTCTTTTTGAAGGTTAGCACGGTCAACAGCATTGTCGTATGTACCGTTAGCAGATTGTGTTGCCAAGTATTGCATACGGTTGAGCATATCTTGAACTTCTTGGAGAGCACCTTCAGCTGTTTTTACAAGAGAGATACCATCTTTGATGTTTTTCTGTGCTGCGTCAAGACCTGTAATCTGTGCACGCATTTTTTCAGAAATAGCCAAACCAGCAGCATCGTCACCAGCACGGTTGATTCTGTAACCGGAAGACAATTTTTCAAGGTTTTTAGACAATTTGCCTGTGTTGTTTGAGTAGTTGCGATAAGCATTCATCGCCATAATGTTGTGTTGAATACGCATAATAAAATACTCCTTTTCTTTTTTGGATAAATCCTTTTATCCGTTATTAATTTTTATATATCCAATCAGCATTCTGCTGTTTGAATCAATAATAAGTTTCCCTAATATATTACATCGACACAATTAAGTGAAAATTAACGATTTTTAAATAAAATTGTCAATTTATGCTAAATTTAATTGTTTTATGCTATTATCAGGATTAATTTGGTATAAATCATTATTAGAACCTGAGAAAATATATTTTCCTGCAATTTTATTTGTTTGAGTTACATCATCTAACTGATAGATATTAACACGCATACAAGGTGTTTTGCCGACAAATACTATTCCGTCTAATGTGATAATGAGATATTCCTGCATAGAGTTTCCAGTTAAGTTAAAAACAGAAGGGTGTAGAGTGTATAGATATGCAACGGCATCATCAAGTGACATAGAGTTGGATTCTTCTGTTGTTTGTAAAATACCTTCTTTTTTTGATAAAATAACTTTTAACTTATCAGTATCCCAGTTTAAATTTATAGAATAAAAATTATTGTTTGTATCATTTGCTGATAATACAAGTTGAACATTTCCGTCGGTTTGGTCAAAGGAAGGAAGCTCTGTTTTTGTGTTTGTATCATCTATTGGGGTAAAACCAATGTCTTTTTTGATAAGAGAATTGCAATAATCTGAAATTTTTGTTGATAAATCGGGTATTTGAGTATATTCATAAGTTTTAATTATTGTCGTAGATTCTTCTTCAGACTGTTCATCTTCATTTTTTTTATCTATTTTTGAAGGAATGGTTTCTTTTACTTGTACATCTTCCACTGGAAATGCAGGTACTGTTGTTTCTTCAAATTCATAGTTAGTAGGTGCAGGGATAAATCGTTCATTTTTATTTGATGGAAATACTCCTGTTAATTTGAGAATAATAATTACTGCAATAATTGCGAATAAAACAATACAGGCTAAAATAGGTATGGTTTTATTTAAAGATTTTTCTTTAACAAGTTTCAATTTTCTATTGCTCCTTATCTATTAGAAATAATACTGAGAATTTATGCTTTATAATAAAATATTTACATAACAAATGGCTACACCGTTATAAACTTTTAAATTTATAACGATGTAGCTTTTGATTATATTAAGTTATATTACATCTATTGATTTTTACTATATATAGACTTATCATGTGCGATTTTTAAATTTAATTGTTTGTCCAATTCTATAACTTGTGTCCACATGCGTTTGTTTGAAGATACTTGATTTGCAAAGCTTTTTTCATATTCCTGTGTGGCAGGCTCTCCGTTTAAAAGACTGCGTAATCTGACAGAATCTTCAACGGGATAGCTTTCTAAAAATTCTTGTATTTGTTCATTAGCAATAGCTAAATTTTGAATAGGCTCACTTCTCATATTTAACAATATTTGAAGTGAAACATTATCATTTCTGTTAATAGCATCAGACATTTGTTTTGAAATATCAAGAGTTTCTGCCAACAAATTATATATTTTCTTTATAAGAATATGTATTTGCATTAAATTATCTTGTTCCATTTATTTATCCTCTAATTTGTGGATGTTCCGTTTTTCATTGCAGTATTAAACGCATCACGCAACTCTATAATTTTTTCTTTTGTATGAGATAGAGGCTCTTTGTTGCGACCAATTTTAGCGCGTCCAAGCTCATATGTAAAATATTCATACAAACGATGAAGCTCATAACTTATTTCATACTGGTTATCAAGAGTTGAATCAAGATAATCAACTATATCAATACTGCGTTGTATTGAAGATTCAAACACAGGGAAAATTTCTTTATCCAAGGCAAGTTCTGCTTGTGTTAATCTTTTTACCAATTCATCATAAAGTAAAAGCAATAATTCTTCCTGTGTCATAGTATTTATTGTTTGCTCTTTATACTGTTGAAATTTTTTCTCGTAAGACATTTATTTATCACCAATCTAAAAAATTACATTCCGCCACCGGACATACCCATAAGTATGCCACTTTGACCATTCATTTGAGATACAAGCATTTCAAGCTTTGTGAATTTATGGTTGTAAAAATCTATCTTATCAGATAATTTATCTTGCCATAGTTCAATCTGTCTATCAAAATCTTTAAGCTTGGTCTGCATAACATTTTGGAAAACTGATGTAGGTGCTAAAGTAGAACCAGCTTTTTCTATAAGTACGCCTTTTACAGCACCTGTTGTTCTTGCATATTTATCTAATTGTGTTTTTAATCCTTGCATAAGACCGTCAGTTTTTGCACCATTTGCTGTACTTTGTGTGAAGATATTTTTAACTTTTTCAGGGTCTTCTTCTAATGCTTTACGTAACTTATCTTCATCAAGAGTAATGGTTGTTAAACCATCTTTAAATGATGTTGTAAGCCCTAGTTTATTTGCATCATTGTCTGTAACACCTAAAACACTCAAGGACTGACTTATACCTTCATACAATGCACGTAAATCGCTGTCTGCAAAAAGAATACCTGTTTTTGCTTTTTCTTCGTATGCTTTTATTGCAGAATCCGTCATGCCTTCAAGGTCTTTCTCTGTCAAAGGTTCATAATATTTGCCTTTGGATTTTTGAAGTGGCAATGTTGAATATGCGTTTTTGATTTCTGTTGCCATTTCATTAAAATCTTTTACCATGTCTTTTACAACATTGATGATTTTATCTGCGTCAGAAGCTGATGTAAATGTAACTGTGCCAGAATCTTTTGTGAAAGTTTCTTTCATTGTAACATTGAGACCATCAATATTTATTGTATTGCTATGTTGTTTAACGTTGCGTTCTTCTCCATTTACAGTAACTGTAAATTCTGCATCTTGACCAGAAGTGAATTTGCCTGGCTTATCTACTGTACCACCAAAAAGAGCGCCGGATAATCCGTCTTTGTCAAACTCTATTTTTTGACCTTCACCACTTTGTTTTGAAGTGAATACAAAATTACCTGTGAATTTTGAGAATGAAAGTGTAACATCGGAATTTTCGTTTCTGTTAATTTCACTTATGACATCGTCCAACCTATCTGTTTTTGAGAATGTACCCACAACTTTTCCGTTAACTTTAAATTCAACCATTTTGTTGCCATCTTCATCGACACGATACCATTTGCCACTTTTATCATCTTTTGCAACACGATTTCCGTTTTGGTCAACATGATATTTTCCATCATCAGACTCTTTTACATCAGTATCTTTAACTTCAATAGCCCATTTATCCCAATCAGTACCAGGAATTATATCATCAAGTTTTCTGTATGTATTTGTGTAGCTTGTAAGGTCATAATCCATACCTATAACTTCACTAGCAGTAGAAGAAACGGAGAAAGATTTTCCTTCAGGACTATCAAATTTTAAACGAATGTTATTTCCACCGGCGGTGCTTGCGTTGCTAACTGTAAGCTGACCCTGTCCAAATTCTTTATCAATATTTTTTTGCAAAAGTTCAAGATAATCCGATTCTGTCCAGTATGCGTTTTTAGCATTGAGTTCGTCTTTGGTAGGAGCATTTACAACTTTTGATATACCATCAACAGTGATAGTAAAACCATCTTTTGCAAGTTTATCAACCATAGTTTTAACTTCTGTTATTTTTGATTTATCAAATACAAAGTTTGTTGTATCTTTTTTTTCACTATCAGGGTCAATACCTAAAACGTCTTTAATAGAACTACTTGCAGAATCAATCCATACACCATTACCGTCATCAGATTTTACTGTTTCAAATGCAATTATATCTTGACCATCATAATTTTTTCTTGTAACAGCTTTTATGTATTCACTTGCTTTGCCTTGTGTACCACTGTCAAAAGAAATAGATTGTTCTTCAAGTTTTTTGTTTATTGCATTTACCATTTCTTCAGGAGTATTAAAAACATCGTTTTCATTAAAACTTATTGAAATATTTTTGCCACCATATCCAAGAGTTATTGAACCTGAAAGTGTACCAACAGTAGTTTGCTCTTTTATATCGAAGTCTTTGATTGCAGTGTTGCTTGGTGCAAATCCACTTGAACCAATTTGATATTTTGAAGAAGTTGCAAGTTTGTCAACACTGTTGACAGCAACATCTGTTGTTAATCTGCCAGATGCAATAACTTTATTTGAATTTACTCCCTGTGCAGAAATTTTTACAGCAGAATCAAAGAAAGTTGAACTGAGCAAGTTTGTACCAGATGAAAAGGAAAGATATTTTTTATCAAATGCAACCATTTTATCAATAATGCTGCGCATAGCTGTTTGTTGCCATTCAACCTTTGTGCGTTGTTGCTGTAAATTTGTTAATTTAAGCTTATATCCACTTACAGCGTTTTGTATTAAACTTTCTGTATCCATACCTGTAGCAAGACCGGATATAATATTTCTATTTCCATAAATTCCGCCACCAGAATTGCTACCCATAAGATTAGTAATTGATGCCATAATTTTCTCCTTTCATATATGAAAACTACATAAAAAGACATTTTTTTGCTTTTAAGTAATTTATATTACATTTTTTGATATCCCTCTATCTTTTTTTATCGGCATAGTGTAAAATAAAATAAGAGATAATTATATAGCTTTTTAAAATAAGGAGGAAATTTCTTTGGCAAATATAATTACAGTAACAAACCAAAAGGGTGGAGTTGGAAAAACAACAACGACAGCAGCACTTATTGCGGGGTTACATCAAAGAAATGCACGAGTATTGGGGATAGATTTGGACCCTCAAGGAAATTTGGGATTTAACCTTGGACTTGAAATTGGAGCAGGGTATTCAATGTATGATGTGTTGACAGGAAAACACACAATTCAGGAATCTATTTCAAAAACATTATACGGAGATGTTATTCCTTCTGATGTATTGCTTTCAGCAGCAGAAGTTGAATTTACAGCTCCACGAAGAGAATTTATGCTTTCTCAACAAATACAGCTCATAGAAGATAATTATGACTTTATTATTATAGATACACCACCGGCGCTCAATATTTTGACAATTAATGCGTATGTTGCATCTACAGGCCTTATTATTCCTATGGAACCTGAAATTTTAAGTTTAGTTGGTGTTTCCCAATTGAGAGATACTTATGAAAATATTAAGTCATATTACAATCCAAACTTACGAGTATTGGGTATTTTGATGAATAGATTTAACGGACGATTTCGTCTTCATCAAGATGTTTTGGATATGGCTTCAGAAGTTGCAGAACAAATGGGTACACAAGTATTTGCTACAAAAATTCGTCGCAGTGTTGATGTTGCAACAGCACCGGCACATGGAGAAAGTGTAATAACTTTCCGTCCAAAATCAAATTCAGCAAAAGATTTTTCAGATATTGTCGATATAGTAGGAGGAAAACAATTTCCAAGAATTGATAATGTTTAAGTAATCTTTTAAGTTAATTTTTAAGGAGCAATGTTATGGCATCTAAGAGTAATTCAAATTCAAATAAAACTGCTCACGTTATGAATTTATTACGTAAAAATAATGTTACAGCGACAGAAGAAAATGATGAAACAGAAAATAATGTTGAAAATGTACAGTTAAATAAGGAACAACAAAATAATACCTTAACGAATAATACACAAACAACACAGCAAAAACCACATATCATCGCTTCATTGAACGCTGATACTGAAATTTCTTTAAATATTCGAGATGCGCTTAATGATGCATTAATAGAAGACAGTGAGAAATTGGAAAAAATAAAATCTTCAGAATTAGACAATATAGAGCAATTTACATCAGTAATATCAAATTCACAAAGCAGTAAAAATAATCATGAAAAAATAGAAATTGAAAATTCTATTGAGAAAGATATTGAAGTAGAACAAATAAAAGAAGTGGATAACGATGAAATTGATATATATCAAGAAGATGGCGAATCTAAAATAAATGAAGTAGAGGATAATCAAGTTTTAGAAAATGAAATAGTTGAAGAGCCTGCACTAATAAACATGATGCAACTTTTGGTTGAAGAAAAAATTGATAAATACATGAAGATGTCTGGAGTTTGTACATGTAGTAAATGCAGAAATGACGTTTTGGCTTTAGCTTTAAATAAGCTTTCTGCGAAATATGTTGTAATGAAACCATCTGAAATGGTTTTACGCTCAGATATGTATAAAAACCGTTACAGCGGTGAAATAATAGCTCAGCTATTGTGTGCTTGTGATAAGGTAAAAGAAAATCCTACACATTAAAAATAAATTTAAAAATAAAATCCTCAGACTTTGGCGTTAAAACAAAAGTCTGAGGTTAATTAAATTTATAATATTTAAAATGATTAATATTTGCTGAAAATAATATGTAACATTTATTCAAAAAATTCAAAGCAATTTTTACCATTACTTTTTGCTTTATACAAAGCAACATCTGCATTAACATAGAGTTCTTCCATGTTAGAACCGTTTTCAGGATAATGGCTGATTCCGATGCTGATAGTTGGCTTTAATTCAGAAGGAACGGAAGTTAATGTTTTTACCTTTTCTAATATCTGCAAAGCTCTTTTTTTTGTAATATCTTTATTTGGAGTGTTTTTTATAAAGAGTATAAACTCATCTCCACCCAAACGACCAACAATATCTTCATGTCGTACACTGCTTTTTAATATAGAAGCAAGTTCTATAAGAAACGCATCTCCTACGTTGTGTCCGTATGTATCATTTACTCTTTTAAAGTTGTCAACATCTATCATGAAAAAAGCATGTTCTCCGTCAGCACCTTCTGAATTAAGAAAATCTTCGCATTTTATTTTGATATAGTTACGGTTAAGTAGACCGGTAAGACTGTCTGTTTCTGCTTCACGTTGGAGTTTTAACTCTTTTCTTCTTTGATTTTCGATATTTGTTATAATTATGACTACAAGAAGATGTCCATTTTCAGGATTTATGCGCAAGTGTATTACATCTTGCATCCATTGAGCTGAACCATCTGGAATCTTATGTAAATATTCCAATATAATTTCATTTTTACCACTTTTATAGATGTTACTTATATATTCAGCTGAAAAATTGCTATAAAATATGTGTGCTTCAGTATCTTCTATGGTTGTACTTTTAAGCAACTGCTCTAATAAAGTATCTAAATTTATAGACTCTTTTTCGGATTGGTTATACATAAAATTTGTTTTTTTCTCAACTATATTCCATTCATTTAAGTCAACAATGGCAACATAATATTCATTTTCTGAAAGCTGAAGAAATTTATGAATTTCTTGTGCAAAATGTTGCTTTAATAAACGTAATTGCTCATTATTTTGAGAAAATCCCATTATTCCGATAACATTTCCATCACAATCATATAAAACTTTCTTTGACCTTGTTTCGTAATGATTTTGACCATTTTTATCTGGAACAGCCTTAATCATATTTGAAATACTTTGCACACCGGAAATTAAAGATATATCATCTTTTCTGCAATTTTCAGCAATGGATTTATCTTCAAAAATTTCAAAATCAGTTTTTCCGATAATGTCATAAGCGGACTGTTTTCCTACTATGTATGCAAATGGGTCAGATACAGCAACATATTTAAAATCTGTATTTTTAATAAATATGGTGTTTTTTGAAGATTTAATTGCTTCTATTAACAAAGAATAATTTTTTTCTAAGTCAGTTGTGTTTGTAGAAAATGTTAAGCTATCAAGACACATATTGCCTCCATAAAGGTAAAAAAATGTGGTAATAATTTGATAATATAGTTTATTTAATATTTAAAATTATAAGATAGTTATTTTATAGTAAATAAAATTTATATGGCAATATATTTTTTATTACTAAAAAATGATTGATGTTTGCGTAACAATAATAGCATATTAATATATTACCGTCAATTTATTTTATCATATTTTTTATAGAAAATACACAGAAAAAACAAGGAATAATAGGATTTTATGTACATAAATATATAAAAATATTATAATATGGAAAAAATATGAAAAA
>JAHHUD010000061.1 GCA_020024185.1 Oscillospiraceae bacterium
TATCAGCATATTTTAATCAAAAATACACTAAGATATCGCTAATATACAAATAATATTTTTCTTTATTTTTATTATCTTTTATGATAAAATAAATATTTAGAAATCATAAAATATAATTTTTAAATATACATTTGGAGGGACACATTTGAAACAGGAAAATATCCGCAACTTCTCTATAATTGCTCATATTGACCACGGCAAATCAACTTTGGCAGACAGGCTTTTGGAAAAAACAGGTACTGTTGAAAAACGCCTTATGGAAGAACAACTTTTGGACAATATGGATATTGAAAGAGAAAGAGGCATAACAATAAAAGCTCGTGCTGTAACTCTTAAATATAAATCCAACAATGGCGAAGAATATGAATTTAACCTTATTGATACTCCAGGTCACGTTGACTTTGGATATGAAGTAAGCCGTTCACTTGCTGCTTGTGAAGGTGCAATATTAGTTGTTGACGCATCACAAGGTATAGAGGCTCAGACTCTTGCAAACACATATATGGCTGTTGAGCATGGTCTTGAACTTTTGCCTGTTCTCAACAAAATAGACCTTCCAAGTGCTGAGCCAGAACGTGTTGCACAAGAGGTTGAAGATGTTATCGGTATTCCTTGTCTTGACGCTCCAAGAATAAGTGCAAAAATGGGTATTGGTATAGAAGAAGTTTTAGAAAGAATTGTAACTGATATACCTGCTCCAACAGGCGATTATGACTCACCTCTTAAAGCTCTTATTTTTGACAGCTATTATGATTCATATAAAGGTGTTATCGTTTATGTGCGTGTTATGGAAGGCACACTTAAAGCTGGTGACAGAATTAAAATGATGCAAACCGGTGCAGAATTTGATGTTGTTGAAGTTGGTAAAATGGGGCCAACAACACTTGTGCCAACACAGTCAATACGTGCTGGTGAAGTTGGTTATATTACAGCATCTATCAAGAGTGTACGTGATACTCGTGTAGGTGATACCGTTACAACCGTTGCAAGCCCTGCACAAGAGGCATTGCCAGGCTATAAAAAAGTTACACCTATGGTATATTGTGGTATATATCCTGCTGATGGTGCAAGATATGGCGATTTGAGAGACGCCTTGGATAAACTTCAGTTAAATGACGCTTCTCTCGTATTTGAACCAGAAACATCTATTGCCTTGGGATTTGGTTTCCGTTGTGGTTTTCTCGGGCTTTTACATCTTGAAATTATTATTGAACGTCTTGAAAGAGAGTTTGACCTTGACCTTGTTACAACTGCACCAAGCGTTGAGTATAAACTCACAATGACAGACGGCACAGAAATTATGATAGACAACCCAACAAACTATCCTGACCCTGTTAAAATCGCAAGCAGTGAAGAACCTTTTGTTGACGCACATATCTACACCCCTAAAGATTTTATCGGTGGGCTTATGGAGCTTTGTCAAGAACGCCGTGGTGTGTTTATCGATATGAAATATATGGATGCAAACCGCGTTGACCTTCACTATGAACTTCCACTTGGTGAAATTGTTTATGACTTCTTTGACTCTATAAAAAGTCGCAGTAAAGGTTATGCAAGTTATGAATATGAATTTAAACACTTTGGGCAATCAAAACTTGTGCGCTTGGATATTATGCTTAACGGAGAAATTGTTGACGCATTAAGCCTTATTGTTCACGCTGATAAAGCTTATGAAAGAGGCAGAAAAATTGCAGAAAAGCTAAAAGATAATATTCCAAGACAATTGTTTGAAGTTCCAATTCAAGCAGCAATCGGTGGCAAAGTTATTGCAAGAGAAACTGTTAAAGCAATGCGTAAAGACGTTCTTGCAAAATGCTACGGTGGTGATATTACCCGTAAAAAGAAATTGCTTGAAAAACAAAAAGAAGGTAAAAAGAAAATGCGTCAATTGGGCAGCGTAGAAGTTCCAAGTGAAGCATTTACTGCCGTTCTCAAATTAGACTAATTTTATACAAACAAAAAAGCTATCCGTAATGGATAGCTTTTCTTTTTATAAATCTATATGCTTTAAATTATTTAACAGCAATAACTTCAACTTCGCACAAAGCACCTTTTGGAATATCGTTTCCGCCAAAGCATGCACGAGCTGGTTTGTTTTCTGAGAAGAATTCTGCATAAACTTCGTTAAATGCAGCAAAGTCGTTCACATCGTGAAGCAAGCAAGTTGTTTTAACAACATCATTAAGAGTGAAACCTGCTTCTTCAAGAATATTTTTAACGTTTGTAAGGCTCTGACGTGCCTGACCTGCGATATCTGTTGCTTCAATAGCACCTGTTGCTGGGTTAAGTGGAATTTGACCAGAAACATAAAGTGTGTTACCAGCGAGAACTGCCTGTGAGTATGGACCTACTGCTGCTGGAGCTTTGTCTGTGTGAATAATTTTATTCATTGGTAAAAACCTCTTTTCTTAAATTTGGCTTTATTTTTATTATATAAAGCTTTGTATATATGGTAACATTTTAATAAATAAATTTCAATAACTTCCTATAACATTTTTACATGGTATCAAAATATTTTATTTTATTATCATAAAATATTAAAATATTACATCATAGGGCTCCAAATTCTGAATATAATCTGGAATAATCGCTTCCAAAACGGTGTATTTTCAACCTCTTCCATAGTCACAAGATGACATTGTTTGAGTGTTGTCAGAAAATCCTCTTTAACTGATTTAACCATACTTGAATAATAAAAACTACAACAGTTTTCATAGTGTAAATACATACTTCTAAAATCCATATTTGCACTGCCAACAATAGCTTGATTATCATCAGAAACATACATTTTTGCGTGTAAAAAACCAGGTGTATACTCATAAATTTCAACACCGGCTTCCATCAAAACACGATAATAGCTTTGTGTTATATAGTATACATACCATTTATCCGGCACTCCCGGAACCATAATCTTTACATCTACACCACTTTGACAAGCAAGAGAAAGACTTGTTACCATTTCATTATCAATAACAAGGTACGGTGTTGTTATATATACATATTCTGTCGCATTATTTATAACAGAAAGATATGCGTTTTCACAAACATTTATCTTATCCATTGGGGTGTCAAAATAAGGCTGAACTATGCCATCAGTCTCTTTTTTAACTGTTGGCTTATATTTTTCATAGTCAGGTTCTTCTTTTGAAATTTGGTGCCAGGTTTGCAAAAATGTTGTTGTAAGTCCAAAAACTGCATCACCTTCTATACGAAAAGCAGTGTCTTTCCAAACACCAAATCGTGATATTTTGTTGATATACTCATCAGCAATATTTAAACCACCGCTGTATCCTACATTAGAGTCTATTACTGTAATTTTTCTGTGGTCACGATGATTTAATATAAGATAGTCTGAAATATGCAAACTAAAATGTACCGGATTAAATATTTTAACCTTTATTCCATAACTTTCAAGTTCTTTTTCATAGTCTTGTGGCAGTGTAAGCAGTGTGCCAAATCCGTCATATATAATTTTTACGTCAACGCCTTGTTTAACTTTTTCCTTTAATATATCAAGTATTGTATCCCACATATAGCCTTCATCAACTATAAAATAGTGCATAAAAATACTTTTTTCAGCTTTTTTAAGGTCTTCTATATAGTCAACAAAAAAGTCTTCACCAAATGGATAATATTTTGATTGTGTATTATAGAAAGGTGTAGCATCTGCGTATTTTTCCAAATATTTTGCCTGTTTTGCTAAATATTTGTTGTGCTGTTCAAGGTACGTAATAGCTTGTGGATTTTTAACAGTATATTTTCTTGCATTTTGTTGTATAGCATGTATGGCTTGTTTTTGTTTTTTTGTAAGTTTTGTATCTCCCCATAAAGCATAAAAAACCGCACCGGTAATAGGAAAAAGTACCATTATTACAACCCAAAGCAATTTATATGACGGGTTTAGATGATTTTTTTCCAATAAATACAACATTACAATAACGCTGAAAATAGTCATCAACAAATATATTGTTGGACCTATTTTATAAAATTCTGTAATCAGAACACCAAACAGTATAATTTGAATTACTGCAAGAAAAATAGCAAGAAAACGTTTAGAAAAAACAAATCTAATAAACTTTCTCATTTTCCACCTTCCATATACATTAAAAATGCGACGTATGAAAAATACAGTCGCACTTTTTTATTCTATAACTGAAATTTCAATTGATTGGATAATTATATCTTTTTTAGGCATATCATGCTCGTCTGTCTTTTCCCCATTAATTTTAAAAGCAATTTCCAATCCTTCATAAACCTGGCCAAACACTGTATACCTATAATCCAAATCCGGAGAGCCTCCGGCTTGCTTATAAGTATTTATAATATCTTCTCTCCAACCTGCTTGTTGCATAAGTGTCACAACTTCGTCCTTTATATTTTTAGGACTGCTTGTCACAATAAAAAACTGGCTTCTGTTTGTATCTTCTCCGGAGTTTGCCATTGATAAAGCACCACTGTAATGATGAAGCTTATCGCTAAACTCATCGCTAAACGGCAACTCCCATATACTGTTGCCACCGGTTCCTGTACCGGTTGGGTCTCCCGATTGTATAATAAAATCCTCTATAACTCTATGAAATTTTACTCCGTTATAATACCCATTTTGTGAAAGAGAAACAAAGTTTTCCACTGCAAGTGGTGCGTATTGTGGATATAAAACAACCTTTATATCTCCCAAATCTGTTTTTATAGTTGCAACAGTATCACCTTTTTGTGGTTTTATAAACTGCAATTCATTTGATTCAACTTTTGCAAGATTTACAACTTTTGAAGAACACCCGATTAAAGAAAAACATAAGAGTGTCACAAAAGCAATAAATGCCAATTTTTTCATAATTAACCTCATTTTTGACTATATATTATTAGTATATCATACTAAAATAAAAAAATATATGTTTATTTGTTTTATTGATAAAAATTTCATATTTTGTTTTAAATTTTATAAAAAGTGTAAAATTTTATCATCACACATTGACTATTATAAGCTTATGTTGTAATATATGTGTAAAATAATTTATCGACAAATGTTGATTCAACAGGAGGTTTACATGAGCGATAATAACACAAATATGAATGAAGAATATACACCTACTATTATTACTTTGGTAGATGAAGATAATAATGAACACTCTTTTGAAATTATTGACAGTTTTGAAAATAATGAAGAAACTTATGTAGCTGTTGTTCCTTATTTTGAAGACCCTGCAAAAGCTTTTGAAGAAGACCCAACAATTATTTTCTTCCGTGTTGGTGAAGAAGATGAAGAAGGTCTTGAAACATTTGACGTTGTTGATGATGACGAAGAATATTTCACTATCAGTGGTATTTTTACAAAAAGATATGAAGAAATGCTTGAAAGTGAAGAATAATTTCGCTTATCACTGCATATAATAAGAGAGCAGATAATATTGCAAAAATCTCCTGCCTTGTGCGAGAAAATGTGGTTGTTTTTAATCCTACACTTATATTAATCGGAAGTTCTTGTCTTTTACGAGTATTGCAGACCTCCCCCCCTGGGGAAGAAGGGAGCATGATACGTTTAGCAGAACATATCCAACCTTGCTGTTAAAAGCCGGGTTTTAATATAACCACATACGGCTTGGCGGGACTTTTTTTATTTATACAACAATATTATAAAGGAGTCTGTATGGAATTTTCACAAAGAACAAAAATGGTTGTTGGACAAGACCGTTTTGAAAAAATAACAAATAAAAAAGTTTGTATCGTTGGTGTCGGTGGTGTTGGCGGTTCAGCTTTGGAAGGGCTTGTGCGTTTTGGCATAAAAAATATAGTTCTTATAGATTATGATACAGTTGATATTACAAACTTAAACCGACAGATAATTTCAACTGTTGATGTTGTGGGCAAAAAGAAAACAGAAGTTGCAACAATGCGTGCAAAAAGCATAAATCCAGATATAAATATTACCGCTTATGATATATTTATAGAAAAAGAAAATCTTGATATAATAAAAAAAGAAAACCCGGACTATGTTATAGATGCAATTGACAGTGTTAAAGCTAAATTAGATTTAATTGAGTTTTGTCACAAGGAAAATATTGCTATCATTTCAAGTATGGGTACAGGAAATAGATTTAATTGCAGTGGTGCCGTTATAGATAAGGTAGAAAAGACTTCCGGCAACGGCTGTGGTCTTTCTCGTGTTATGCGTCAAGAATTAAGAAAACGTGGAATAAACGGTCATATAGCCCTATTCTACACACGTCCACCTGAAAGCAGAAATGTTCAAAGTGGTAACGGAAGAAATGCACCTGGTTCTTGTCCTTTTGCACCAAACATTGCAGGTCTTACAGTGGCACAGTATGTTGTAAGCCAGTTATAATAAAGTTAAAGAGCAGACAATAAGTCTGCTCTTTTTTATAGCTCATATTCAATAATAGATGCGTTTTCAGGAGAGTAATCAGAATATTCTTCACCTGTCATATCAACAAAGTATGTTCTTGCTGCACGGCATACACCACCATGACAAACACATAAAACATTTTTGCCTGCATATTTTTCTTTAACTTCTTCAATAAGGCTATATACACGGTGCATAACCTGTACAGAACTTTCTCCCTTTGGAAATCTTACTGCAAGATTTTTCTTATGTTCAATAAAAACATCACTTCTTCTGTCTGTACCCTCAAGTGTGCCAAAATTATGTTCTTTAAGGCGTTCATCAATATGTACCGGCAAATTCTTTACATCTGCAACATATTGTGCAGTATCTCTTGCCCTTATTAAAGGAGATGCAATTATAACATCTATTGGATAATTTTTTGCCTTTTCTGCAAGCTGTTTTGCCTGTTCTATGCCCACTTGCGTCAAAGGAATATCTGTAATCCCTGTTATTCTGTTATCCACATTCCACTGTGTTTGTCCGTGTCTTGCAAAATATATTTTCATATTTATTTCTCCGTATTTTAAAATTTACATAATATATTATACTACATATAACATCTCTTACAAACATAAATATAATCTGTTTTAAATTAAAATATCGAATTAAAAGAGTATTTTTTATAAATATATTAGTGTATAACAAGATATTATCCACCATTAAATTTACTGAAAATTTAAAATCTCAATAAAAAATACATTATCTATGATACAAATATTGTAAATTTATAATTATATCAACTACAGTATTTTACAGAACAAAAAATATTATTGATTTTGCCATAAAAATTTTACGGTAAATATCAATTTATTCTTTATATGTCACTATAAAATAAAAGCGACCATAAAGGTCGCTTTTACTATAAGTTATGTATTATAAGCCCATTTCTGCTTTAAGTCTTGCAAGTTCATCATCAACTGCTGATGTAGAACCGCTTGCAGAATATTTCTTTTCAAGTTCTGATGCTTCATCTACTGGTTGGCTATTAAGTTCTGCCATTGCATTTGCTTTATCAAGCATTTCATCAGCTTTAGCTTCCATACGGCTAAACGCATTCATAGCTCCCATTGTTTTATCTGTTGAAGAAGCAACTTGGTTAACTTTCTGTTGTGTTTTTGCAACTGCAACTTTAGCCTTAATCATTTCTCTGCGAGAGTTAAGACTTTCAATATCAGAAACAAGTTTATCGTGCATTTCACGGATTTTTTGTGCATTTGCATGTGCTGCATCGTAAGTTGTCTGCAAAGAAACAGTTTTTTCTGCCAATTGTTGTTTCTTTGAAAGGAATACACGTGCATCTGCTTCGTTTCCGGATTGCAAAGCTTTTTTTGCAAGACCTTCATATTTTTCAACATCTTGTTTGTTTTCGTCCAACATTCTTCTTGCGCGTGTTTCTTCAGCCATAACACCAGCAGTTTCTTTTTTAACTTCTGCCAAGCTTTCTGTCATATCACGCAAATATTGGTCAATCATTTTTGCAGGGTCTTCTGCTTTATCAAGTAAATCATTGATGTTTGCCTTGATAATATCTGTAAATCTTTCTAAAATAGCCATAATTGTAATCTCCTTTTATATTATATAATAATTATTAATTATTATAATTCTTAACCATTTTTATTCTTTATCTTCGTATTTTTTTGCCAAGTCCTCAACTTCTACATCATCAAATTTTTCAAGAGGAGTTTTGAGGATATCTTCCATACTCTTTTGTTCTATTGCACGCTGTTCACGGTTTTTCTTAATTGTTATGTAAGCTAAAATAGCAACGACAACTACACAAACACAAATTGCAATTGGAACAACTGGTGATTTTGTAACAGTCATAATTCGTTTGCCGGTTTTTTCAAAAGTATTAGAAAATACTTCTTCTTCGCTTATAGAGTTATCTCTATAATATCTTTCAAGATAATCTGCAAGAATGCCAATCGCCTCTTTATCCATAACGGTTTTAGCTTCACTTCCCACAGTGTATGCACAGTTATAACCGCCCCTATTATCATCACAGAAAACCAACAAGAAATGTCCTTCGTCTTTAAAAAGAGTTTCATAAAGTTCATCAGATTTTTTCTGAAGTTCAGCTACAGATGTTGTCTGTCCATTTGGCAAGAGATATAGATAAGGCTGAACTCCCGTTTCTTTATAGAACTTTTTCATGCCTTTCTCCAAGCTTGTGGCACTGGAAAACCAGCCGTCTAAATCGGTAAAATAATCTGTTTCTACAACTGCTGATGCAGGCAACTTTTCACGTTGAATAGTAGATTTGTCTATTTTTCCAAAAGGTGTGTTATATCTAAAAGTACTTACAATAGCAATAATTACTATAAACACAAAAATTGCAATACTTATTGCGTTGGAAGAATTGCCATTATTCCCGTTTCTTCCGCCGTTGCCACCACCGTAATATGTTCTTGAATTATTTATAAATATTGGGGACCTGCTGTATCCTCTAGAGTATCTATTAGAACTCCCCCAACTGCTTCGACCACTTGAATAAGAACGTCCACTACTTGAAAACCCTCCTGAAGAGCGTCCACCACTTGAAAATCCTCCTGAAGAGCCACCTCTAGAACCTCCACCTGATCTGCCCATATACTTTCCCCCAAACTTATTCTTAATTTTATATTTAATAAGCTAAATATAATTACGATTATTATTTATGTTTATTATATCATTACAAAAAACAAAAACAAATAAAACACTCCACTAAAAAACAAGGTGGATTTTTGGTTCTTATACTCAAAATATATAGGGCGTGATA
>JAHHUD010000062.1 GCA_020024185.1 Oscillospiraceae bacterium
GAAAGTAGGTGGTTTTATTGAGCAATTTTTTACAGGTAAATAATATACAAATAATTTATCAGACGCCAACAGAAGAAACTATGGCAGTAAAGGACGTATCATTTTCTGTGGAAGAAGGACAGTTTGTAAGTATTGTTGGGCCAAGTGGTTGTGGTAAAAGCACATTGCTGTCTTGTATTGCTTCTCTTACAACCCAACAAAAAGGATTAATACTGTTACAAGGCAAAGATATAAAAACACAAAGAAGTGATATTGGATATATGCTTCAAAGTGATAATCTTATGCCATGGAGGTCAATTTATAAAAATGTACTTATAGGTTTGGAAATACGAAATCAACTGACACAAGAAAATATAGAATATGTAAATTCTCTGCTTAAAAAATATGGATTATGGCAGTTTAAAGACAGTTTTCCTGCAAGATTGTCCGGTGGTATGCGACAGCGTGTGGCACTTATACGCACATTGGCGATAAAACCAAAAATACTACTGTTGGATGAGGCTTTTTCTGCTTTGGATTATCAAACAAGAGTTAATGTAAGCCGTGATGTTTTTTCTATTTTAAGAAAAGAAAATAAAACTTTGGTTATGGTTACACATGATATTCCGGAGGCTATTTCTATGTCAGATAAGGTTGTGATTTTGTCTGCTCGTCCATCTGTGGTTAAAAAAGAGCTAAATATAGAGTTGTGCGATATTGACCCGGTAAATCGCAGAAATCATCCGGCTTTTCAAGGTTACTTTAATACTATATGGAAGGAGCTGAGCCAGTAGTGAAAAAAATATTATCACCAAGAGAAAAATATTTACACGATATAAAACAAAGAAAGATAAGTACAGTTGTTTGTCAGATTTTTATTGTGCTTTTCTTTATTGTTTTATGGGAGGCTCTTGCGTTTTGGGGAATAATTGACCCATTTATATTTTCTTCACCTTCCAGAATTGTAAAAATCTTTGTGATTATGGCACAAACAGATTTGCATTATCATATAATGATAACAGTGCTTGAAACACTAATAGGGTTTTTGCTTGGAGTTGTTCTTGGTGTGGCAATATCAGTTGGACTTTGGTTTTCTCCATTTTTAAACGGAGTTATGGCACCGTATCTGGTTGTGCTTAACAGTTTGCCAAAAATTGCACTTGGCCCGGTTATAATTGTTTGGGCAGGTGCGGGTATGAGCGCAATAATAGTTATGGCAGTAGCAATTTCTCTTATAGTTACAGTTTTGGAATTATCAGGAGGATTTGCAACAACAGATAAAAACTTGATAACAACACTTATAAGTTTTGGAGCAACCAGAAAACAGATTTTTACAAAAGTGGTTTTGCCTTACAATATTCCGGTTTTATTTCAAAGCTTAAAAGTAAATATCGGTTTAAGCCTTGTTGGTGTTATTGCAGGAGAATTTTTAGTTTCAAAAGCAGGACTTGGATACCTTATTGTTTATGCAGGTCAGGTATTTAAAATGGATTTGGTAATGATGAGCGTTATAATACTTGGAGTAATAGCATTTATTATGTATCATCTTGTATCTTTTGCCAGACAAATTGTTGAAAAGAAAATAAATCACAATATATAGGAGGAACTATGAAGAAGTTTTTGAGTGTTGTGTTATCTGTGTCAATGGTTTGCGCAGCTTTAACCGGATGTGGTACAAAAGAAGAAGGTTTAAAAAAAATAACAGTTAGTGAAGTTACTCACTCTATTTTTTATGCAGCACAATATGTGGCTTTAAACGAAGGTTATTTTGAAGAGCAAGGTCTTGATGTTGAACTTGTAAATGCAGGCGGTGCAGATAAAGTTATGACAAGTGTTTTGACAAATTCTGCTGACATTGGCTTGGCAGGAGCAGAAGCCTGTGTTTATGTTCATGCACAAGGCAAAGATGATGCACCACAGGTATTTGCACAGCTTACAAAATGTGATGGCTCTTTTTTGGTTGGCAGAGAAAAAGTTGATGATTTTGATTGGCAATCATTAAAAGGAAGCACTATTTTACCGGGGCGTAAAGGTGGTATGCCATATATGACATTGCTATACGCTTTAAATAAAAATGGTCTTGAAGTTGGAAAAGACGTATTTTTTAACGATACAATTCAATTTAATGCAATGACAGGTGCATTTTTATCTGGAGAAGGCGATTATGTAACAGTGTTTGAACCATCAGCAACAGATATGGAAATGCAGAATAAAGGTTATATTATGGCGTCTGTTGGTGAGGAAGCCGGAGAAGTTCCATATACAACATATTTTGCAAAAAAAGATTATGACCCACAGATTTTGCAAAAATTTACAAATGCTATAAAAAAAGGTCAGGAATTTGTTGATGAAAAATCATCAGAAGAAATTGCAAAAGCAATACAACCATCTTTTCCTGATACAGATATAAATGTAATACAAAAGGTTGTGGAAAGATATAAAGATATAGACGCATACAGCGACTGTCCTGTTATGGAAAAAGAGGATTATAACCATATTATTGAAATAATTAAAAATGCCGGAGAGTTGGAAGAAAATGTTGTCATAGCTTTTAAAGATGTAATCAATAATACATACGCTGAAATATCAGAATAAAATATAAAAATAAAACTGATGGTATCTTTATAATAGCAGATACCATCAGTTTTATTTTTTATACAGAATGTTTTATATTTTTATCTTATCTATTACCTAAAAAAATATTTACTAGCAAAAAATATAATATTTATAAGTATTAAAATAGTAAATATTATACAGCCAAGACAGTCTTTTTGTTTAGCCATATGAAAAAAATCAAAAATCGTGCTAATTATAACTAGTGGAATACTTAAAAATATAAATAATAACCCAAGAGCAGAAAAAATATTGAACAAAGGATTCGGGTGAGCAAGTTTGAAAATAAATATAAGAAATATAAAGAAAAATCCTATAATAGAGCAAATTACTCCAAATTTATAAAATTTATTCATAGTTGCCATTCCTTTAATAGTAGAAATATGAAAATAATTATATATAGAAAATGAAAAGGAGAAAATATCTCCTTTTTGTTTTAATAACCTGTTATTCCGTCAAGAGTTTCGTCCCCTGCAACCCATTCGCTTTCAACGTCAATAACACGAAATTCATCTTCACTGTCACGCACAATAACAGTTTGAATACCTGCATTTATAACCATTCTTTTACACATAGAACAGCAGTTTGCATTTTTAACAAGCTCCCCTGTTCTTGCATCTCTGCCTGCAAGATAAAGTGTTGCACCAATCATTTTATCTCTTGGTGCAGAGATAATAGCATTTGCCTCTGCATGTACACTTCGGCACATTTCATATCTTTCACCACGAGGGATTTGCATTTTTTCTCTCATGCAGTATCCAAGGTCACAGCAGTTTTTTCTGCCACGTGGAGCACCAACATAACCTGTTGAAATAATTTCGTCATTGTTTACGATAATAGCGCCATAATTTCTTCTAAGACAAGTGCCTCTTTGTAAAACAGTTTCTGCTATATCAAGATAATAATTTATTTTATTTTTTCTCATAATAATATCCCCATTTAGATGTATTTGGGTACAAAGATAAAGTGTATAATCAACATATATAATTACAAATAATATAAATTATTTATTATATAACATAATTATCAGTGTAACCTTTAATGATATTACACTAATAAGACGAAAATTGTCAAATGAAGTTTTTGTTAATATTTTAATGAAAATTAAAAAAATAAATAGGACTTATTTATGTAGTTATATTGAGATAAATATTATTATATGATTTTAAATAAAACTTAAATTTTAACAAAAATAATATCAAAAATAAAAATTATTTATATTAACATAAATTTTCTTAAAAATTAAAATAATCAATGAAATTTATAATAAAGTATGATACAATAAACATATAAACTATAAATTATAGTTATAATGGGATATAATAGCCGTTTAAAGTTTGGGTTATTTTAAAAGGAGCATGTTTTATGGCAGACATAACAAATGAAATGCGACTTATATTGGCAAAAAAAGCATGGCAAGCAAGAGAAAATGCTTATGCACCATACTCAAAGTTTAAAGTTGGTGCAGCTGTGCTTGGTACAGACGGTAAAATTTATACTGGTTGTAATATTGAAAATGTTTCTTATGGTCTTACAAATTGTGGAGAAAGAACTGCAATTTTTAAAATGGTGTCAGAAGGCTGTACAGAATTTGTTGCCCTTGCCCTTGCTGGCACAGAAGATGCAAGCCAAATAACTCCATGCGGAGCATGCCGTCAGGTTATGTGTGAGTTTTGTCACAGTATTGATGAAACAGAAATAATACTTGCAGGCAAAGACGGACAGATGATAATTGAAACTGTAAAACAGCTATGCCCACGGCCATTTACAAAATTTAAATCACAGGAATAATTTATGAACAGAGAACTTACAAATATTTCGTATATAAAAGACTTGTGCAACCGATATGGTTTTGCACTTCAGAAAAATTTTGGACAAAATTTTATTGTAAACAGCGGTATATGTCCAAAGATTGCAGAACACGCAGAAGTTGACAAAAATTGCGGTGTTATTGAAATTGGTACAGGCATAGGCGTTTTGACAAAAGAACTTGCTTTGCGTGCAAAAAAAGTTGTTGCGATTGAAATTGATACAAAGCTTTTACCACTTTTGGAGGAAACTTTGGCTGATTTTGATAATATAAAGATTATAAATCAGGACGTTTTAAAGGTTGACCTTGAAAAGCTGATACAGGAAGAATTTGGAGATATGCCGGTTAAGGTTTGTGCAAACTTGCCGTACTACATCACCAGTCCTATTATAATGAAACTTTTGGAAGACCGTTTGCCAATAGAAAATATCACTGTTATGGTGCAAAAAGAGGCAGCACAGCGTATTTGTGCAAAAGAAAAAAGCCGTGATGCAGGTGCAATAAGCCTTGCAGTTAACTATTATGCACAACCAACAGTGTGTTTTAATGTGTCACCTGGTTCATTTTTTCCACCTCCAAAAGTTACTTCAAGTGTAATTCGCCTTGATGTTGTAAAACAGGCAAAAGTTAATCCAAAAAATGAAAAAAATATGTTTAAACTTATACGTGCAGCATTTACACAGCGCAGAAAAACATTTGTTAACAGTGTGAGTGCAACACTTGGTATGCCAAAAACAGAGATAGAATCTGCCTTAGAACAAATTGGAGAAAATAAACTTATAAGACCGGAACAGCTTTCGTTGCAACAGTTCAGCGATTTATCTGATATTTTATTTGTATAAAGAATAGATTTAACAAAGGAAGGATAAAATGAAAAAGCAAACAGCAATATTTTTATTGCTTATAGTTACTGTTTTATGGGGTGGAGCATTTTCGGCTGTAAAAATTTCATTAGATATGGGCGTTACGGTTGGGCTTATAAATGTAATAAGAGGCTTTATTTATATATCCATGGTGTTTATATGCTTTCCGAAACAAGTCTTAAATATGAAATTGGAGCATATGAAACTTGGTCTTTGGGCAGGCATATTTAATGCATTAAGCTTTATTTTTCAGACAATTGGCACAGCCACAACAACAATTTCAAATAATGCTTTTTTGACAACTACAAATGTTGTTATGACACCATTTCTTGCCTGGATTATGATTGGTTACAAACCAAAAATTAAAAACTTTATTGCTATTGCAATATGTATGCTTGGCACAGCTGTTTTAGCAGGTATATTTAAAAATGGTGTGGCTTTAAATACCGGTGATATATTTACATTGGCTTGTGCATTTTGTTATGCAATTTCAATTATTTTGCTTTCGGTACAGGCATCAGACAGCCATTTTGCCTCAGGTTCATTTATGATGGGTGTAACACACTTTATTTGTGGCATATTATATTTTATTTTTGCAGAAAAAGCTGTTATTCCTCAACTGGACTGGAAATTAACAATATTGCCGTTAATTTATTTAGGTGTTGTTTCATCTTTTTTGGGACAGACAATGCAAGTTGCTGCACAAAAATATCTTACACCTTCAACAGCTTGTATTGTTATGATAATGGAAGGTGTTTGGGGTAGCTTGTTCTCAATTTTATTTGGATTTGAAAAATTTACTATAAATTTGCTTATAGGCGGTACACTTATTGTTATAAGTCTTATGGTAAGTGAACTTCCGTTTTTATCAAAAAAGAAAATAGATAATAATTAAAAAAACAGACAGCTTTTAAAGCTGTCTGTTTTTTGTGTTTATTATAATATTTAGAAGTTGTTTTTCTTGATTTCAAAATATGCCTGTGGGTGTGCACATACAGGGCATGCACCAGGAGCTTTTGTGCCATAGTGAACGTGGCCACAATTTGTGCAGTACCAAGCCTGCTCTTCACATTTTTCAAATACTTTTCCTTCTTCAATATTAGCCAAAAGTTTTAAATATCTTTCTTCGTGGTCTTTTTCAATTTTAGCAACAGCATCAAATAAGAATGCAATGTGTGCAAAACCTTCTTCTCTTGCTTCTTCTGCCATACGGCTGTACATTTCTGTATGTTCGTAGTTTTCACCAGCAGCAGCATCTCTTAAATTGTCCATTGTACCGCCGATTTCACCGTCGTGAAGAAGTTTAAACCATATTTTTGCGTGTTCTTTTTCGTTGTTTGCTGTTTCTTCAAATAAGTCAGCAATTTGAACATAGCCTTCTTTTTTTGCTTTGGAGGCATAGTATGTGTATTTGTTTCTTGCTTGACTTTCTCCGGCAAAAGCTGCCATAAGATTTGCTTCTGTTTTTGTTCCTTTTAAATTCATAATGTATACCTCTTTCTAATATTATTTTTATACTAAGTCGTATAATTTATTCAACTATATAATAAAACAAAAATTATGTTTTATCAGTGACTAAGTAACATAAAATCATTGTTGCTTATTGAACACATCTGCAAGAGCATAGCCAATTAAGCTTGCAGAATTTTGAGCTTCTTCCAAAGTGTTGGCATGACCGCCAACTTCAATAAGCAGACTTCCGGTGGTAAGCTGTTGATTATAATTTCTATAATCAAATAGAATTGGTCTTGTAAAGCCAGGATATAAGCTTTCCATTGAGTTTTGAAAATGTGATGCGAAACGTAAATTTTTTTTGTAATTTGGCATGTTCATGTTACCGTTATCAGCTCCACAAATAATCATAACCTGTGCATATTTTTTACCGTTTAAGTTTATAACAGGCTTTATTCTTGTGCCATCGGATTTTTCTATTGCATCGCGGTGAACATCTAGCACAACCTTAATAGATGGGTATTTTGCAAGATATTCTTCAACAGTCTTTTTACTTCTGCCATAACTTGCAGTATAGCTCGGATAATCATGCAAAGTTGCATCATGTAAAGTGTTATATCCCAGATTATTAAGAGTATCAGCAATTATTTTTCCAACACTTACCATGTTTTTGTTTACATCGGTATCTCGACAACTATATTCCGGTTCATAATAAAGCTCAGGGAAATTTTGATAGCTTTCTGTGGCGTGTGTATGCATAATTAAAATTTGAGGTTCAGCAGAATTTTTTTCAACTTTGAAAGCTGTTGGAGCAAGCAACTCTGCCTCAACTTCCCCTCGGTTTAATTCTGTAACATTTTTTATATAGCAATTTTGACGTTGATATGTATATGTATTTAATACAGGTTCATATTTAAGCTCTATAATAGGATGCTCTGTATCAATATGTGAAACAGCAGAATCTGCACTTGTGCTTAAATCAAAATCCTGAAAAGGATTGTTGTAATGGACTTCTGGAGGAGTTTTTTCATTTGGTAAAGAAGATACATCACTGGTGTCATCTTGTGCTATATATTTAATGGTTTGTGCAGGATTTTGAACAGCAAGAGAAAACTTTGCAAGTTCAAAGATAAAATCTTTCTTAAAAATAATCATAAAACACAATAAAATTATAGGAATACCCAAAAATAAGTACATTTTTTTCACATCAAACACCACCTAAAAGTCAATTTTTTACTATATTTGCAAAAAAAATAACCCTAAAACTATCTTTATTTATATGTAATGGTGTGATATAATATTCCCGATATTGATATTTGCAAGAAAAATTTAAAAAAACTATTGCAATTTTAGATATTTAATGGTATTATAATAAATACTGTCACAGTATTTGAAGGAGGTGGGATCATGCCAAATATTAAATCTCAAAAAGATAGAGTAGTTCAAGCGAAGAAAGAAACTCTTCGTAACAAAGCTGTGAAGAGTAACCTTAAGACAGTTATTAAGAAAGCAGACAGTGCTTTAGCTGCTGGTTCCGCTGACGCAAACAAAGCTGTTGTTACAGCAGTATCTACAATTGATAAAGCTTGTGCAAAAGGTGTTCTTCATAAAAACACAGCTGCTAGAAAAGTTTCCAAAATGATGAGAAACGCAAACGCAGCAAAATAATTGCTTTAAAGTTAAACCACTCTTAAAAGAGTGGTTTTATTTTGTACAAATTTTGATATAGTGTATTATATATAATATTGATTTTAAAATAAATATTATATATAATACTTTATGTTAATATTATGGAGATGTATCGAAGTGGTCATAACGGTGCTGACTCGAAA
>JAHHUD010000063.1 GCA_020024185.1 Oscillospiraceae bacterium
ATAATCTCAAATAAATAAAATTTAAAAAATTATATATACATAAATATAAAAGGTACCTATCTTATGATAAGTACCTTTTTGTTTTAATATATAACCTTTGTATTTACTGCCATAATTGTAAATCCGTCAAGTATAATAAGCACATTCACAATAGCAAGAGCAAATAAAAGTATTTTATCTATATTCTTTTTAATAACAATATTGTCATTTGTAAAAAACAATATAATAAGTGGCAAAACCGGATAGAAATATCTTCCCTGAATACCAAAAACGGTTGTGTAGTTAATCGGTGTCCAAGTTATGCAAGCAAGGCAAGACAAACCACAAGCCACAAGTGCCACAAACAGTCCCCATGCTTTTCTCATTCCTTTATATTGCAAAACATAATCTGACTTTTGCAGTATTGATAAAAATACTATTGCTATTATCGAAATTGTATATAGCCAATTTATTTTTACCGGAGACACAATCACTTCGCCAAATATTCCGCCAAAAACCTGTTGAATATACAAAACTGTATTTTCTTGTATTGTGTTAATAACAAGTTTTATGGTTTGTGGTATGTGTCTTAATATATATCCAAATGTAAAATAGTTTCTGTTATCTCCGTTTTCTCCAATATCGGTATACATATCGTACTGTAACGCAACTTCGCCGTTTTGAACATTTTCATCTTGCAAAACATTATCACTATTTAAAATGTCTTTATTTTCTTGAGTTACTCCGGTATTTTCATTTTGAATATCAGTAATTTGTTGGTTTGAAACATTTGTATCATTTGTCAAAGTTTTTACAACTCCTATATTATATCCTGCCCACATAATCAACGCACAAGACACGATTATAATATAAGATGCAACAGCTTTTTTAAAGCTTGCAAATTTATTTACAGGAATTATAAAACACAAGCCAACAACTGCAATATATACAGTTTTTGACGGAGCAATACAACCTGCAATTAAACTTAGGATTATTATATCTTTAATTTCAATTTTTTCTTTGTTATATGTTAAATTAAATATATATGCAATAAATAAAAAGCAAAGAGAAATAACTAAAGTATCATAAGAGAAAGAGCCTGCAAGTTGAAGTGGAATTGGTGTAAGCGCCATAACTGTAAAAGCAGTTTTATATATAGGCATAATTTTTATTGCAATATAAACTAATACAACATATAAAAGCAGATTTGCAATTCTACCGAAAATAATCATTGGTATAAATCCAAGTCCCAAAATTCTTGCCAAAGTTATTCCCAAAGTCTGCACCCAATAAAGTGGGGCAAACACTTGTGCAACTTTTGCGTTAACTGCAACAAGCTCTGTTTTTCCTTTTGATGTAGAGAAAAATCCTTCATACATTTGCTGAATTTCAAAAGCATTATAGTTAATTGGCTTTGTAAATTCTTTTGCGTCACATTTTCTTACAAGCAGTTTTTGTCCGTCAAAGCTATTTTTTATTCCCATAAGCTCATTTGATTTATAATAGCTTGACGCAATATGAACATATTCATCTGGAGCAGCTTTAAACGGTGCATATATTGTAAAAACAAACCCAAATATAAGTGCAAAAATCATAAATATTGTCTGCATCTTAGCTTTTGCAACAAATATTACAAAATACATAACTATCAAAAACGCCAATAAGATGGCACAAAGAGCAAGATAATATTTCCACATACCCGCTGTGACATATTTTGTTATGTATTGCAGTGCCAAAGTTCCTTGCACAAACTCTCCGTTTTCTTTTATATCCTCAAAGTTTTCAACAGTTTTTTCGCTTTTCCACAATGCAATTTTATCTTCTTCACTTTTTGGTTTTGTATATATATGGATTATATATTTTTCATCTTTTTCAGATAAAAAATTTTTTCCACCAAAAATAAATCTTTTAAAAGTGTTATCTTTTATTGTTGTCATATCATCACTGGAGGTTGCTATTACATTTCCGTTTATATCCAACAAATCAACAAATATTGTGCCAAAGCAAACACGGTTATATGTGTGCAGGTTTAAATTAACCCCATAAAAATCTGTATTTTCTTTAACTGTTATTTGTTGCATAACGCCTTTTTCATCAATAATACTATCTGTCAAAACAGAATAATCATCATTTATTATTTCTCTGTATCCAAGTCCAATAGACTGTCTGACTGTATCATATCCAACCCATGCAAAACATATAACAGCACACAATATAATTATTCCAACAACAACTATATGTTTATACTTTTTAAAAGTTTCTTTCATTATTAAAACTCCACTATTTATAATTATTTAATAGACATATTAACCCATTATATTGATTATAATGTTAGCATTTTAAGTTTTATAAATCAAGTAATATAAAAAGCAGAGGTATTATCACCCCTGCTTTTATTTATATATCCATGTATTCTTTTGCTTTTAAAACAGCAATTTGAGTTTTGCCATCTCTTATCTCATTATCCATACACATTTTGTACATTTTATCATACGGCATTTTTTCTGTGGTTATAAACTCATCACTGTCAAAATTTGTTTGTCCGGCAACAAGACCTTTTGCAAGATATAAGTAAATTCTTTCACTGCAATAACCAACAGTTGGCCAATATTCTCCAAGATAAACAAATTCTTTTGCAGTAAAACCGGTTTCTTCTTTAAGTTCTCTTTTACCTGCTTCAAGGTGATTTTCACCTTTTTCCAATTTACCGGCAGGAATTTCAACAACTTCTCTCTCAAAAGCAGCTCTGTATTGACGCACAAAATAAACATTTCCCTGTTCATCTATCGGCAATATTGCCACACCACCGTTATGATACACAACTTCTCTCTTGCTTTGTTCTCCGTTTTCTAAAATAACATCTCTCAATCCAACACGAAAAACTTTTCCGGCAAAAACTTCTTGTTCACTTATAATTTTTTCAAAATGCTCTGGACAATTCATGGATATTATTCCTCTGTTTCTTTAATCTCTTTTTCAGCCTTAACAGATACAATGCGTCTGTCAGCAACATTGAGAACGGTAAATTTTACACCCTTATATTCTACAACTGCATTTTCATTTTCTTCCGGAATACGAGCAAGAACATCAATAATCATACCTCCGACAGTATCAAAATCTTCTTCATCTTCCTCATCTTCTTCAATATCTATATCAAATAAATCCATTGCATCATAAATATTTAAAGATGCTTTAAAGATATATGTATTATCATCAATTTTCTGATATTCTTCATCTTCGTTATCGTATTCATCTTGAATATTTCCAACAATTTCTTCCAATATATCTTCCATTGTTATAATACCGCTTGTTCCGCCATATTCATCAACAACAATAGCCATTTGCATTCTTTTTATTTTAAATTGCAAAAGCAGTTCATTTGCAGAACAAGTTTTTGGTATAAACATTGCTTTTCTTGCAAATTCTTTTACCGGCAGTTCCATTTTTTCTTTATCCCCTGCAACACTTAAAAGGTCCTTTGCATAAAGCAATCCTGTAACAGTATCAATTGTGCCGGAATATATAGGAATTCTTGAAAAACCTTTTTGTTGCATTTTTTCAATAGCTTTTGCACAGCTATCATTTTCGTTTACAGCCAAAACATCTGTACGATGCTTCATAATTTCGCCTACAGCAATATCATCAAGCTCAAAGATATTTTCAATCATTTCTTTTCTATCATCGTCTATAAGCTCATCAGACGCATCTTCAACCAATTCCATAACATCTTCCTGAGTAACTTTAGACTCTGTTTTAAGTTTAAAGATTTTAAAAACAGCAATAACCGGAATACTTATAATAAATGTCAAAGAATAATTTAATACTGTAATAAACGGTTTTAAAATTTTTTCAACAAAAGACATTTTATCGTGTTGTGCAATGCCAATACAGTACGGCATAACAACGCCAAATAAAACAAAAAGCGCCCCCAAAATACATTGCCACAAAAGCACAAATTTTGGCAATACAAAATAAACTAATACACCAAAATTTAAAAGGAATAAAGTCCCTGCACTTATAAGACTTGGAGAAACTCCAATCTCATAATCATCATAGGCTTCATCTACTCTTGTTTCAGATATATAAAGGCACAAAACAACACTAATTATAAAGTTAATTGTAAACAAAATACTCCCATCGGGATCCATTTTCAAAGCTCTCCTTTTTATAAAAATTCACATAATAAAAATAGCAATACTGTAAATAATAGTATCATTATAAATTTCCTTTGTCAATCAAATCAATTTTCAAAACAAAGCTATAGCTTTTAGCAATATCTCTTATAACTTTTTTTTAAGAGTATAATGCATGTATTTATAATATTTTATTAAATATTTGTATTAAAAGTGACGAAAAACATTATTTACTAATTGTTGTGTGACTTTGTCCTTTACTTATACTATATTTGGTGATAGAATAAAGCTGTAAAAACGGGTGAACTATAAGTAGCCCTTAACATATAAAGGAGGTCATTTCCAATGGCAAGAAAAAGAATTTCCATGGATGGTAACACAGCTGCTGCTCACGTTAGCTATGCTTTCACAGAAGTTGCTGGTATTTTCCCAATTACACCATCCTCTGTTATGGCTGAACAAACTGACACTTGGGCAGCTAATGGCAAAAAGAATATCTTCGGCACAGAAGTTAAGGTTGTAGAAATGCAGTCTGAAGCTGGTGCTGCAGGTACAGTGCACGGCTCACTTCAAGCAGGTGCTCTCACAACAACATATACAGCATCACAAGGTTTGCTCCTTATGATTCCAAACATGTACAAAATCGCTGGTGAATTATTGCCAAGTGTTATTCATGTTTCTGCTCGTTGTGTTGCTTCACACGCTCTCAACATCTTCGGTGACCACTCCGACATTTACGCTTGTCGTCAGACAGGTTATGCAATGTTGGCAGAATCTAACCCTCAAGAAGTTATGGACCTTGGCGCTGTTGCTCACCTTGCAACAATTGAAGGCCGTGTTCCAGTTCTCAACTTCTTTGACGGTTTCAGAACTTCTCACGAAATTCAAAAAATCGAAGCTTGGGATTATGAAGACCTTAAAGAAATGGTTAATATGGACGCTATCAACAGATTCCGTAAAGCTTCTTTAAACCCAGAACACCCAGTGCTCCGCGGTACAGCACAAAACGGCGATATCTTCTTCCAAGCAAGAGAATCTTGCAACACTTACTATGACGCTTTCCCAGCAGTTGTAGAAAAATACATGGATAAAGTTAACGCAAAACTTGGTACAGAATACAAACTCTTCAACTACTACGGTGCTCCAGATGCTGAAAGAATTATCATCGCAATGGGTTCTGTATGTGACACAATTGAAGAAGTTATCGATTACATGAATGCAGCAGGCGAAAAAGTTGGTCTTGTAAAAGTTAGACTTTACCGTCCATTTGTTGCTAAAAAATTAATTGAAGCTATCCCTGCAACAGCTAAGAAAATTGCTGTTCTTGACAGAACAAAAGAACCAGGTAGCTTAGGTGAACCACTTTACCTTGACGTTGTTACAGCATTGTCTATTGAAGGTGCTATGCAAGGCAGAACAGTTGTTGGCGGTCGTTACGGTCTTGGTTCAAAAGACACAACACCAGCTTGCGTATTTGCAGTTTACAACAACTTGGCTCTTGAAACACCAAAAGCAAACTTCACAGTAGGTATCGAAGATGACGTTACAAACCACTCTCTCCCACTTCCTACAGAAGTTCCAGCAACAGCTGATAAATCTTGTGTATCTTGCAAATTCTGGGGTCTCGGCGGTGACGGTACTGTTGGTGCAAACAAAAACTCCATCAAAATCATCGGTGATAACACAGAAAAATATGTTCAAGCATACTTCCAGTATGACTCAAAGAAAACAGGTGGTGTAACAATCTCCCACTTGCGTTTTGGTGATAAACCAATCAAATCCACATACTACATCAACAAAGCAGACTTTGTTGCTTGTCATAACCCATCTTACATCATCAAAGGCTTTAAGATGGTTAACGATGTTAAACCAGGCGGTATCTTCCTTATCAACTGTCAGTGGACACCAGAAGAATTAAGCGCACACTTGCCAGCAGAAAGCAAACGTTATATTGCTCAAAACAATATTCAACTTTATACAATCAATGCTATTGACCTTGCAAAAGAAATCGGCATGGGCAAACGTACAAACACAATTCTTCAATCCGCATTCTTTGCACTTGCAAACATCTTGCCAGTTGAAGAAGCTGTTGACCACATGAAAAAAGCTGCTTACAAATCTTACAGCAAAAAAGGTGAAGATATTGTAAAAATGAACTATACAGCAATTGACACAGGTAAAGACAGACTTGTTAAAATTGATGTTCCAGCAGATTGGGCAAACGCAACTGATGATGTTAAAGAAGAAAAAGAAATCAAAACTTCAAACCCAATGCTCAAACACTTTGCAAAAGAAATTCTTGAACCAATCAGCATCATGAATGGTGACAGCCTCCCAGTATCCGTATTTAAAGGTTACGAAGATGGTACATTCCCACAAGGTCTTGCAGCATTTGAAAAACGTGGTGTTGCAGTTGACGTTCCAGAATGGACACCAGAAAACTGTATCCAATGTAACCAGTGTTCAATTGTTTGTCCACACGCAACAATTAGACCATTTGTTCTCAATAAAGAAGAAGTTGAAGCTGCTCCAGCAGTTCTCAAAAAAGCTCCAAAAATGACTGGTAAAGGTTGCGAAGACTACACATTCACAATCAGCATCAGCCCACTTGACTGTATGGGTTGTGGACTTTGTGTAAACGTATGTCCTGCTCCAACAAAAGCTCTTGCTATGAAAGGTCAAGAATCTCAATGGCCACAACAAGAAGCATTTGACTACACAGTTGAAAAAGTTTCTGAAAAACAACTTCCATTTGCTGCAAACAGCGTAAAAGGTTCACAGTTCAACCAACCAATGCTTGAATTCTCCGGCGCTTGTGCAGGTTGTGTAGAAACAGCATATGCAAAACTTGTTACACAGCTCTTTGGTGATAGAATGTACATTGCAAATGCAACAGGTTGTTCTTCAATCTGGGGTGGTTCTGCTCCTTCTACACCATACACAGTAAACAAAGAAGGTCACGGTCCAGCATGGGGCAACAGCTTGTTTGAAGATAATGCTGAATTTGGTCTTGGTATCTTCCTTGGTCAAAAAGCAATCAGAGAAAGACTTGCTGGCAAACTCAGAGAAATGGCAGAAACAGCAACTGGCGAACTTAAAGAAGCTATTGACGGTTTCTTTGCAACATACTCTGAAGGTGCAGCAAACAAAGTTGCAACAGAAAAACTCGTTGCAGCTCTTGAAAAAGACGGCAGCGAAGATGCAAAATACATTCTTACAGATAAAGAATTCTTGGCTAAGAAATCTATCTGGATTTTCGGTGGCGACGGCTGGGCATACGACATCGGCTTCGGTGGTCTTGACCATGTTATCGCTTCCGGTGAAGATGTAAACATCTTTGTATTCGATACAGAAGTTTACTCCAACACAGGTGGTCAAGCTTCAAAAGCTTCCAAACTTGGTCAGGTTGCACAGTTTGCAGCTGCTGGTAAAGCAATTGGTAAAAAAGACCTTGCTTCTATCGCAATGAGCTACGGCTATGTATACGTTGCACAAGTTGGTATGGGTGCTGACATGAACCAAACAGTTAAAGCTATCACAGAAGCTGAAGCTTACAATGGTCCATCTCTCATCATCGGTTACTCACCATGTGAAATGCACTCCATTAAAGGTGGTATGGGTAACAGCCAGGCAGAAATCAAAAAAGCTGTTTCTACTGGTTACTGGAACTTGTTCCGTTATAACCCAGCTCTTAAAGCTGAAGGCAAAAACCCATTCAGCCTCGACAGCAAAGCTCCACAGGGTGGCTATCAAGAATTCCTTATGAACGAAGCACGTTATGCTCGTCTCAAACAGTCATTCCCAGAAAGAGCAACAGAACTCTTTGAAGCTAACGAAAAAGCTGCTAACGCTAGATATGACTACCTCACAAGACTTGTTGAACTTTACAAATAATAAAATAGCTTAACTGCTGTTTATAATTATTCTATTAGTTAAACAAAAATCTTATGAATAGTTAAATAAAATTAAAGGCACTCCGATTGGAGTGCCTTTTTTGTTATATTTTTTAACTATAAAATATTTATACAAAGTATTTTTCAAATATTTATTTTATATTCACTATATAAAACTATTTATGTTTTTTCTTTTTAATAATGATATATACAATACAAAATATTGCTGTAATAACAGAAACAATACTTCCCGCTATTATCCCCTTAGACGTATAATAAAACACATTATAATAATAGGCAGTATAAATCTTATTATATAAATTTTATTCTTTTTAATTATATCAAATTTACTATTCATTATTTTCTGTTATTTTCCAATCAATTTCTTTAATATTATTTTCTTTAAGAAATTGGTTTGCAAGTTTAAAATGATTGCAACCAA
>JAHHUD010000064.1 GCA_020024185.1 Oscillospiraceae bacterium
TCAGCTTGCACAAGAAGGTCTTACAACAGATAATATTGATAATTGCGATTTATCATTGCTTACAGATGCAAACGAAATTGAGCTCATTAGAACACTTTCATATATGCCAAGTGAAATAATTGCAGCCGGTAAAGCATACGACCCATCAAAAATGCCAAAATATGCTATCAGCCTTGCTACACAGTTCCATCGTTTTTATTCTGCTTGTCGTGTTAAAGGTGAAGATGAGGCTCTTTCTAAAGCAAGACTTGCTCTTTGTGTTGCAACAAAATATGCTATTGCAAACTGTCTCAATATTATGAATATCACTGTTCCTGAAAAAATGTAACTAAATATAAAAGATGTATAAAATAAAGGAGATATGTTATGAAAAAAAATAAACTATTATTAGATGCTGTAATTATTATTGTTGTTATCTTAACAGCTTATTTTATATTAAATAAGCCTTCTGATGATGTAAATACTTCTTCCTCAGATAATTTTCAATCATCTGTTGAATTACAATCACAAGATTTATCTCAATCCTCTTCAAATGATAAACAGTCATCAAATAACGGACAAAAACCATTTAGTATTTCTTCTAAAGTATCTGAGGAATACGGAGACAAAATATCTATTCCTGATATAAAATTAGAAGTAGGTTCTGATGGATTATGCTATATTGAAGGCACAATTTCAAACAATACAGACAGTGATTTAAATATAATATTAATAAACTTTTCCATTTATGATGTAAACGATAAATTAATTCAAGATGCATTCTATGGAGTTGAAAATTTTAACGCAGGAAAAACTAATAGTTTTAAAATTTCTATTGGAAATGGGGTTTCAATAGACGACATTGCCAAATATGAATTATCCGCTGTTGAGGGAGTCTTTTAATCTAATTAAGCAACTCAGAATAATAAAATAGCTTATTGATTATATACATCAATAAAACAGACATAAAAATAAAAATTCTCCTATGATAGAACAAAAACTATCATGGGAGAATTTTTTATGGCAAGAATTTATGTAAATACAAAAATACGTGAATAAGAAATAATGAATATTATAAAGAAAAATAAACAGGTATAGAGATATATTAAAATTTGATTTTATGGTTTACATCTGTCACAAGGCTCATGTCCGTTATTTATAAGTTCATCACGGTTTCCAACATATTCTTTTTTATTCTGTGGTTTCATACTATCTACACTTGAACACTCTGGGAAGTGGAATTTTTTATTGTTTTTGTTAATTATATATGTTGTCCCTTCAGAGTTTAATGTTTTTTCTTCATTATTTTGAGAATTGTCAACAATTGCCTTGCTTTCACCTGTTGCATAGTCAATTTCAACACCAGGTTGAACATTATAAGCATATACACAAAAGTTTATTCCCTCACCTTTATCCTCAACGGAATAGCCTTCCATCAAAAGTCCACTTGCAACAAGATTATCGCCTTCAAAAATCGGTGTAACTCTATACATTACATGATTTCCTGTTGTTTTTACATAATCTGCAATCTTGTTTTCAAATGACAACATACCTTGAATATTAAGATATCTGGTTCCTGTAATAAGATTTTTCTCATTTGCGTTTTCAGCAGTTAACTGATATCCAATAAGATGACAACGATTATAAAGATATTTTCCGTCTACAAAATCATATTTTGCCATAACCCAGCCACTTGGCTTTATCTGCCCAATGCTTCCACGCTCTTCAGTTGGCATCAAATCCTTGCCAACACAAGAAAAAGCAACGCCACATCTGCCAAGATTGTCAAGCTCGCTATATGTTTCAAAAGATTTTGATGTAATTTCATCAGCTGTAAAATATGGTTTATTATTATTTATAGTTATATAGGCTTTATCTGTGTATGCCGGAATATCTTTAACCCCAAATTTTAAATCTTGCGATAAGCTATTTGACTGCTCTATATTTTCAATACTGCTTTGCTGCGAAGAAATATCAGCATTTGATGTGTTATTTTCAATATTACCATTTGTACTACAACCCGCAAAAAATAAAAGCGTAAATATTACAGATAGTAAAATGCTATATATTTTATTTTTCATTAGTTTTCTCCCTGTTTTATTAAATTTATATTTCTGGCTTTATATGATAGCACAAATTAAACTTCAAATAAATATATAAATTATATTTTATATTTGATTTGCTATTTTTCGACAATAAAAAAGATGTACACAACCTAAAAAAGTTTATATACATCTTTATTTTTTATAAAATATGTGAAGCAATTAATTTATCAAGTTTTCTTACATCAGCACCTTTTGCAATACTGATTTTTATATGACCAGCTCTTGTCCACAATTCAATTTCAGCATTTAAATCAATTATGCCTGCATTTTCACTTGAATACATATTTATGCTTTTATATGGCAAAGAGTAAGTTTCAATTTTTTTGCCGGTTATACCTTGGCTGTCACGCACAATAAGACGTTTGTTTGTAAATACCGCTACATCTCTAATTGTTTTATATGCACATTCTGCCACTTCACCATCAACAAGTATTTCGTTTATATCTTTGGGAATATTACATTCAAGTCCAAAAGTCCAAACTGCCAAAGGTTGTAAATCATCTGTCATAATAAAGTTCTCCTATTTTTTTACATATTCTGATTCTCTTTTTTATTCATATAATAACGGATTTTTCTTCTTTTTTGCCATCTTTTTTTATTTCTTCTTCTGTTTTCCAGAATTACGACTTGTCTTAACGCTATAATCACAAGTCCTGCTATAATTCCCCATAATACAATGATAATTAAAACATAGAATATTTTTTGAAAAATTACTATTATTTTTCCACTAGTATCTTCTGGCAAATTTTTATCAACAACAACAGAAATAATTTGATTTCCGGCCCAAATATCAGCTTGTCCGTCATTATAAAATAGGTTTGCATTTATAGTTATATGATTTTGTGCTTCGTTAAACTGTGCTGCATCAAATTTATAGGTTATATTTTCCTCTGTCAAATTTTTTGGAACCAAAACATTCATATCTTCTGCAAAAATGCTTTTTAAATCAATTTCAGCTTGTGTTCCATCAGGATATTGAATTGTTTTTGGTGCTTTGCTAATAATATCATTTGAATTGATAGATGTGCTGTGAAAATTTTCAAATCCATAATCCATAAGTAATTGTGTATCATCAAATTTATCTCTTTTGTGTTCAGATGACATTACAACTGCAATCAAAGTTATACCATTTCTTTCACAAACTGTAACCAGAGTATGTTCTGCCTCCTGTGTCCACCCTGTTTTGCTCATAACAAGACCTTCACAAGTTTTATTTTTATTTATAAAGTCATTAGCATTCCAAAACTGACGCATTATATCTCGTTTATTAGTTGGTTGCATATCATATCTATTTGTAGAAAAAAACCTTGTTAACTCAGGCACTTTTATAGCCTGTGCAGTTATAAGTGCCATATCATATGCAGTTGTATAATGATTTTCGTCTGGCAAACCGTGTGGATTTGTAAAGTTTGTATTAACTGCACCGATAAGTTTTGCTTTTTCTGTCATTTTCTGAGCAAAATTTTCAACTGAACCATATGTATTTTCTGCGATAACATTTGAGGCATCATTTGCAGATTCTATACCAATTGCATATAAAGCTTGTTCCAGTGTAATTTGCTCATCTTCAAATAATGCTATATGGCTTGTATTAAACGGCAAAGAGTACACTGCATTATGGCTTGTTGTAAACACATCGTCCAGTTCTTTTTGTTCCAATGCAATCATTGCTGTCATAATCTTTGTTATGCTTGCAGGATACATTTTCTTATTCATATTCTTATCAAACAAAACACTTCCTGTTTGTGCATCAATAAGAACGGCTGATTTACTTTTTATATTATAAATAGATGGCTTTTCTGCTGCAAAGCTTTCTATTGGAAAAATTGTTATAATAAATAATAAGCTCAATAATATTGCTGTTTTTTTCATTTATAGTCCTTTGTATAATATTTAAATTATAATTTTCAAATTATAATTATAACATAGAAAAAGATGTAATTAAAGAAAAATTTGACAAATTTTATCATTTTCCATAAATTACATCTTTTTAATTATCTACAAAGTTACATATTTTTTGTATTCAATGCTCTCATAGAGTTTAAAATTGCAATAACAGCAACGCCAACATCAGAAAAAACAGCTTCCCACATTGTTGCATATCCTGTTGCCCCAAGCAATAAAACCAATAATTTTACACCAAGTGCAAAAATAATATTTTGCTTTACAATTCCAAGTGTTTTTCTTGAAATATTAATTGCTGTAATTATTTTTGAAGGTTGGTCATTCATAATAACAACATCAGCTGCTTCAATTGCTGCATCACTTCCAAGAGCGCCCATAGCAATACCTATATCTGCTCTCGCAAGAACAGGTGCATCATTTATACCATCGCCAACATAACAAAGCTTATCTTCTTGTGATGATTTTTCTGCGAGAAGTTTTTCAAGCTGTTCAACCTTTTGGTCTGGCAAAAGCTCTGTGCATACAACGTCCAAACCAAGTTCTGTTGCGATTTTTTCACCAACTGTTTTAGAGTCACCGGTGAGCATAACAGTTTTTGTTACACCGATATTTTTAAGTCCTTTAATAGTTTGCTGGGCATCTGGTTTAAGAGTATCTTCAATAACAATGCTACCTATACAAATACCATTTTGTGCAACATAAACCACAGTGTTTCCGATAACTTCTCTATAAGCAATGTTGTTTTCTTGCATAAGTTTTGCATTGCCAACAAATGTTTTAACACCATTTATGTCACAAGTTACACCATAACCGGCTTTTTCCTGAACATTATCTGCTTTAACATCAATATTGTTTTTTATTGCATTTTTTATACAGCTTGCAATAGGGTGGCTTGAGTGTGCCTCGGCAATTGTGGCAATTTCCAATGTATTTTCATCACCATTTACCTGCACAACTTCAAATTTACCTTTTGTAAGGGTACCTGTTTTATCAAATACCACTGTTTTTGTTTTTGCCAAAGTTTCAAGATAGTTACTGCCTTTAATAAGAACACCTCTTGATGATGCTCCACCAAGACCACCAAAAAATGAGAGTGGCACAGAAATAACTAACGCACAAGGGCAAGAAATTACAAGAAATGTAAGTGCACGATATATCCAATCTTGCCACAAAGCCCCTTTTATAAATAATGGTGGCAAAACAGCTAACAACAAAGCGATTATAACAACTGTTGGAGTATAATATTTTGCAAATTTTGTTATAAATTTTTCTGATTTACTTTTCTTATTACTTGCATTTTCCACAAGGTCAAGAATACGATTTACAGTTGACTGTCCATATTCTTTTGTAACCTTAACTTTAAGTACCCCATTTATATTGATACAACCACTTAAAACCTCGCTGTCTGTCTGCACTTCTCTTGGCAAACTTTCTCCGGTTAAAGCAGCAGTATCAAGATTTGAAATCCCAGAAATTACAACACCATCAAGCGGAACTCTTTCCCCAGGATTTACAATAATTATATCCCCCTGTTTTACATCATAAGGGTTTGTTTTAACAGTTGTATCTCCTGATACAACATTTGCAAAATCCGGTCTTATATCCATAAGGTCAGCTATGGATTTTCTGCTTTTGTTTACAGCATAATTTTGGAATAATTCACCGGTTTGAAAAAACAGCATAACTGCTGCAGCTTCTGGATATTCCCCAACAATAAAAGCACCGATAGTTGCAACTGTCATCAGAAAATTTTCATCAAAAATCTGTCCGCCTATAATATTTTGTACAGCCCCAATAACAACGTCATGCCCAACAATCAAAAAAGATGCAAAATACATTGCAAAAGCAGTTGGTCCCTCCATTTTTGTTATAGTTGCAACAGCAAAAAATAAACCGGCAATTATTATTCTTATAAGGTCTTTTTTATTTTTTTTACTCATACTATCCTCTTGTTACAACAACATCAGGTTCAACTTTCTTTACAATATCAAGAATTTTATTTTCTGTTTCTTCAGTTGCATTATCTTTAACTTCAACAATAAGTTTAGAAGTCATAAAGTTTAATGTAGCTTCATCAACTGTATCAAGTTTATTAACCATTCTTTCAATTTTTGCTGCACAGTTTGCACAACATAGTCCTGTTAAACGATATGTTTTTGTCATAATTATGTACCTCTCTTATATAAAATTTTTAAAAAATCAATAATAGTTGAACAGTTATTCAACTGTCAATTGTATTATAGTTGAATACATGCTCAACTGTCAATATATTTTTATAACTTTTACATAAATCACAAAAAAACATACACTTTATATGCAAAATTTACATACAATAAAAATAATATAAAATAAAAACTGTTTTCATTATATAACTTATATTTAATACACAAAGTTTATGACAAATAAAAAAGAGTGGTAACTCCACTCTTTAAATACAATTATTAATTTGTATGCATAATATGAGTCATTGCAATATTTATAACCTGTCGTACATGTTCATCATCAATTGAATAATAAACATTTTTACCCTCTCTGCGACTTTTAACTATTTTCTTTTCTTTAAGGCCTCTAAGCTGGTGACTTATTGCAGATTTTGTCATTCCTAAAGCTTGTGCAATATTCTGCACACAAACTTCACCTTGACTCATAACATACATCATTTTTATTCTTGTAGGGTCTCCAAGCACCTTAAAAAAATCGCTGAGTGCAGATATTTCGCTGTCTTTTGGCATTTCTTCAAGTGCTTTATAGATATTATTTTTATTAAACCCACAACAATCACAATCAATTTTAATTTCCATATATGCCCCTTTATATACTGCTTTTATAATTTAATTATATATAATAATACATATTTTATCAACTATAACCACATAAATAGCAAAACGCCCAGGACCTTGGGCGTTTTACTGGGAAAGTATATTTTATTAAGAGGAGAGAAAAATCTTTTTTTCCTTGCTACGGTTATAAGTATACCCTTGATTTGTGTAATACTTGTAAAACAATTATTAAAATAATGAGAATTATTTTTGCACTTTTCATGAATTTATTAACAAATTGTATCTAAGCCAGATTTTCTCCTATATTATTGAAGTGGATTTTTATTTCTTTTTTTAAATTCTGTAAGAGGAATAACTTCTCCATCTTCATACTTAATATCAGTATTTTCCAACTGACGACGAAAACTTTCTCTAAAAGCTTTTATATATTCTTCCCTGAGTTTTTTCTGCTCTTCCTGTTCTTGTGCAGTAAGCCCCTCTGTTTTTGCTTTTTTTGCAAGAAAATTTATTCTTTCAATTCTTTTATCCACAAGAAATCTCCTTTTATATTTATACAAATAAAATTTAATTTTAACTTATAATTATATTAAATTTTATTTTGTATTATATTATCATAAATATTAAAAAAAATCAAAATTTCACAAATATATTTCATTTTTTGAGATGTAATTTTAAAAACTATATGTTATAATATTAGATACTATAAACGAAAGAAGGTTTTTATATGTCACCAAAGCCATTTAACAGATATACCATTGGGGAAGAAGTTTTCAACAGCGTAAGCCACGGTGTTGGCGCTTTGTTATCAGTTATTGGTGCAAGTGTAATTATCACTCTTGCCAGCTGTTTTGGAAATTTAACTGCAATTATTTCAAGTATTATATATGGTTTATCCTTAGTCATACTATATACAATGTCAACTTTATACCACGCTTTTCCATTTGAAAAAGTAAAAAAAGTTTTTCGCATATTTGACCATACTTCAATATTTATACTTATTGCAGGCACATACACACCATATTGTCTTATCGCTTTACACGGCAATAATAAAGGAATTATTGTTTCAATTATCGTTTGGACTTGTGCAATTATTGGTATAATCATGAATGCCATAGACCTTGAAAAAACAGAAAAACTGAGCCTTGTATTATATGTTGTTATGGGTTGGGCAATTATATTTGCTATAAAAGATATTACCATTGCTCTTATGGGACCTGGGTTTTGGCTATTGTTTTTGGGTGGTGTAAGCTATACTGGTGGTATTGCATTCTATAAATTGCCACATATAAAATATGCACATAGTATCTGGCACCTTTTTGTATTGTTAGGCAGTATTTTACATTATCTTTCTGTGGTAATATATGTATTGCCAATGTCTTATTAAAATATATTTTTCAAAATCTATTCCACATTTTAAGGAATAGATTTTTTATTGACTAATTTTTTTGAAAATAATATAATTTAATCATTAAATTATATTAGGTGATATTATATGAAAAACAAAGAAAGAAATCTGTCAAAATCAGAACAAAAAAGACGAGAAAATTTTGATAAACTGTGCCAA